>CAYOTZ010000054.1:0-5194 GCA_964407035.1 uncultured Methanosarcinales archaeon
GAATGGAGGTATCCTAGCTATGGAAATCAGTACCAACACAATAAATGCGAGAATAACTATGGTTGCTATTACCATGTGTTAAGAAATTTTGACCTCTTTTTTCATCTTAACATTACCTTAAAACCGCTTTTGAATTACATCTATTTAAAACTTTTCTAATTTTCAGAATTATCAACTTTATAAGAAAATAAAAATAAAAGAGTTATAGCTTAGCTGAAACTTAAGATGTTGTGAGGACGCAACACACCAGCCCTTCTTCACAATCGCTATTAGGTGAAGCTCCACCTAAAGCTTCTTCATTATCTCCACAACTTTCCTTACACTCTCCTCCTGCTACATTCTTGCACTTCCAACCTGGCTCTACAACACAGCAAACATAACCATCTGGACAATCCATCTTTCCATAATCCAGTTTCCCTCCACCACTGCATTCTGATATGAGGGTACATTGACCATTTTCATTTGTATAGCTTTCACATTGATCGCCAGGTGCAGGCACACAACACAGCGAGCCATATGGGCAGTCCTCTCTGCCTACATTGCGCATTCCTATTGCACCGCAATCAGAGTTGCACTGACCGCCTCTCTTCTCGCAAAAATCGCCATTAACATCGTCTCTTGGCATACAGCATACCTGGCCAGTATCGTCACAATCTGTGCCCTTCTTGGAGAAATGAGTCTCTGGCGGGCAATCAGCTGCACAATAACCACCAAGGGAAGCACAGCTCTTTAGTTCACCTGAGAATATACCCATCCTGCCTGTGAAAATCAGTATCAACACTATCAAAACGAGAATTACTATAGCTGCTATCACCACTGTGTTAAGGGATAAACCCTGACCTCTTTTTTGCATCTTAACATCACCTAAAAATTGCTTTTGGATTACAAATATTTAAAACTTTCTAAAAAGTAAAGTGCACAACAAAGAAATTTTATTGCTGTTTATTCCCATTCAGAGCATATATCCAGGCGAAGCTCTAACATCCTGCCTGTTAGTGGCGATTGAAACGGAAAGATACCCGGCCGGACACGTTCAATACAATCAAGCGAGCTGTTCGGTATAGAAAATATAACATTAGCGTGAGAAACACTAAAATTAAGCTGATACTTGTAGCCCTTGAGCTTTAGGGTTTTGTTTAAAGCAAGCTCAAGTATGTGCTTTGCCTCTTCGCATGGTGTCCTTCCGCTATTGCAGGTTAAACTGCCTGAAATTCCTGTCTCGCATGTCATTAAAGCTGTGCTCAGGTCTTGACTACTGCATCCAGTACTCACATGTAGAACAGCGTCTATAAAGTTGGTTGCCATCTGTGTCTTCTCATAGTCAGTCGCAATAAAGCTTGTTGGTTTACGGCTAGGAGCAAGTGTAATGAAAACAAGAAAACCTACCAGGATAAGCATTACAATAAATAGCAAGCCAAACACTTCTGACTGAGCTTTCATGAGTAAACCTCCACCTGTAGCACGCCGAGTTCTACCTTATCCCTGACACTGTCATACAGCCCAACAGGCATCAAAAAAGAGCTGTTGCTCTTCCAGTTTGGCTTTACTCTTTTGTAAAGCTCGAATCTCTCAGGCGAAAAACCCGGCTGGGGCTTAGGATATATCTTAGTAACAGTTATTTTTGAGTAACCAAAAAGGTCAAAATAAAAGGTGTTCATATAGCTATTGGGCAAGAGAAGCAATGATTGAAAAGCAACAAGCTTTTCCTTCTCAAAACAAGTCGTGTCAATGTACATTTTTGAGGTGCAAACAAACTCTGGCGCATTTTGTGCAAGCAATGCAATCTTTATAGCGTCCAGAGTGGCTAATTCGTGTGTTTTTTGTTTTATGTTTTTTGAGGAGTAATTAAAGAAGAATATTAACCCAAAGCCCACAAACACTAAGAAAATGAGCAGGACAAACACTGTTTCCATCATCTGTATCTGTGCTTTTTTCATTTTAATAAACAGTGGGTATTCCCTTGTAAGCAAGCAACAGGTTTAGCTTCTCCAAGCGCTTCATTTTGTCAAGGAATACATCTCTAGCAAAGCTTCTTGAAACAACATCATTGTGAATTTCATCAAGTTGCTCTTCTATAAGCTCGTATACCGTCTCGTTCGGATAGTTTGCCTCCAAAACCTTAACCTTTTCAGCAAGTAATCCAGAAACAATTTCATACCTGTCCAGAAAGTTGTTATATACGCAATTATATATTTCGAAATCGCTGCTTACCAAAGCACCGAGCATCATCTCTCTCTTAATCCAAACACTACTTCCTGAGTTTGTCCAGCCAGTAGCAGTGGGTTTCAGAAAATCAACACTGCCTGTCTCATTGTTGTCGTCTATAGTAAACTTAACTCCAAGTTTCTCTCGCTTTACATTGCTGAATACAACTGGATTGGTGTCAAGAAAAGCAAACACAACGAGATTGTTGTTTTGATCAAAAATTGTGCTCGCATTTGTCACATCAATAAATCTTATATTAAGCTGCTCTGGAATTAAATTGAACAGTATTCTTCGCATTAGCAAAGACCTGTTGTTGTGCTTGTCGTATACTATAATATACCTAGTATTGTCAGTTGTAAAGAACAACATATTGCCGACATAGAAAGGAGCAAACCAAGCGTCGCTCCATATTATAGCTTTCCTACCCTTAATATCAGTAGGCGCAAACATGCCAGCCGTTCGTAAGCTCTGAATCTGCACGCCTCTGAGACGCAAACTCTTACAATTATAACTCAGTTCTATTCCTGTAGTGTCAAGCAGTTTTGTCCCTCCCTCAACTACACTGGCAGAAGTCAGTATTGTTTCCAGATTCCTCAGGCTCTCAGCTGACCTACCACGCTCTGCAGTATGCATCCACCTTATCACAAAGCCTGTTGCAAGTGCGAGAATTATGGCGCCAGCTATTAAGATGTATATCCAATTAAACTGGAGTTCCACTGCCCCTTTTTTATCTCTCATCTGTTAGAATAGCTACTTCTTCTTTTTCTTCTTTTTTGGTTTCACAATCTCTGAGAGAGGAATAGAAATCTCTGCCTCAGGCGGAGTATCGTGGGCTGAAATCTTGGTCTTTTTCTTACTACCCTGCAAACCCTTAGCTTCACTTTCAACTAAATCTGACATGGCCACAAACTTCTCTTTGTTTAATTTGCCAGAGCGCTTGGTGGTCTTTTCAGCACTTAACTTGGCACTCTTCTGTGGTTTTTTACCAGAAGTTTTTTTCTTTGTAGGTTTCTTCTTTGCCTTTTTTGGTTTTATAGCTTCTTCCTTTGTTTTTACTAACCCCTCTTTCTTTAGCTGCTCTGGTTTCACTGGTTTTAACTCTTCTGGTAGCTCCATCACTTTCACTGCCTCGACTGCCTGCTTTATTTCTTCAGGCACTTCTGGTTCTGGCATCTCTTTTAGCTCAGGTTCTGGTTTCTTTGCTTTCTCTTCTTTTTCCTCTGGTTTGATTTCTTCCTTAGGCTCTTCCTTTTCAGGCGTGGGTTTAACCTCAAACTCTTTCATTATTCTCTCTTTTTCCTTCTTCATCTCTTCCTCTTTCTTGAGTTTGAGTGTTTTGCCAGGTAGTGTTTGGGGCGGTCTGCTAATCACTACAGGACGTGCTGGCTGGGGTGCGAACATTGGCCCAGTGGATCTAGGCATAGTATGACGGCTGGGTTTCATTGGCATCGGCTTCTTTTTCTGTTTCTTGACAAGAAGGGGGTAGTACATGTAAATCAACACAAGCACAACCAGCACAATAAAGATTATCAGTAAGTACAACAACCACTTCATGAACGAAGAGCGTGGCTTTGAGCCGGGGTCGCTCGGGTCTGTCCCTTTCTCAATTTCTACACCATCATTAACACCGTCACCATCAGTATCAGGATTACTTGGGTCTAACATATATGAAGCATAATCAACAAGTTCCTGCCGATTAGTCAAACCATCACCATCAGAATCCTCATCTGCATCGCTTGGGTCTCTCGGGTTTAAGCCATAGGTAATCTCGTCACTATCCGACATGCCGTCATTGTCGTCGTCAGGGTCGCACGCATCACCTATGCCATCAAGATCGCTATCAACCTGGTCAGGGTTTGGCTTGTCCTTGCAATTATCTGTAGAATCTGGCCTGCCATCATTATCTGAGTCCTGAGTAGAGGTCTTAGCCAGACACCTATGTTGAGAGCACTCGCCAGATATGCAATCATTATCTGTATCACAATCCCGGTTGGTGCCACATCTCTTGCCAAGAAGCAGAGCACACTTACCACCACAATCAACATCTGATTCGTAACCAAGGTCTATCTTGCCATTGGAGCATATAGCGCTTATGGATATCTCGCAAACACCGTCATTATTACAGCTCAAGCCCTGCTTGCAATCAGAATCGCTATTGCACTTCTTACCCTGATCGCATTTGGGACAGGGACCACCACAATCAACATCTGATTCTTGAGGACCAAGCAGCCCGTCATCGCAAGTTGACTCTTTACATATCTTACTGCCGCTTTCATTAACACAGATAAGTCCTGACTTGCAGTCAGAATTCGATTCACACATAAAGCCGACTCCACATGGTGGACAATCCAGTCCACAATCAGTATCTGACTCATGCCCTATATCAAGCTCGCCGTTCTCACACATATCAGGTGCCAAGTCAATATCAACAGTGACCCCATCGCTCTGGCCAATATCACTCCACCACCCAGCATTATCCTGGGCTTTCACATGGAACTGATAAGTATGGCCATTCTCAAGCTCGAGTTCGTCCACTTCCTTGTGTTTTTTATTTGTATAAGCCCAATCGGTTATGTAATCATCAGCTGTAACATCATAGATTGCATATGCGAACCTCGCGAGCCCAGACACATTATCCTGCGAACTCCATTCTGCATACAGTCTGTCTGTAAAATATGTTTTTTCAGGATTATCAAGCTCTGTGGAGTCATCTACTGTAGGCTCTTTCGGTGGTATTCTGTCCAAGCCAGTGTTTATTTTAAGCTGTGCAGAGTTACCTCTCGAGAAGCAGTTAACATAGAAAGTGTAACTGCCGTCGTTCATTTTCATGACTCCAGCATAATAGTAAGTGCCCAAATGCAGCATTTTTATGCCCTGCATACCCTCTTGCTCTGAATAATAGCATTCAGCATCATCCCGAGTCGCATTTACAGCAACCAGAATCGGTGTGGCGTTATACCATTCCTTAGTAATTGAGGCAATATCAATT
>CAYOTZ010000055.1:0-5171 GCA_964407035.1 uncultured Methanosarcinales archaeon
TGGTTAAAATATTTTCAGGTTTCTTTGAGCAACCCTTTTAAGCTGTATTCTTTGCTCTAAGTTAAAATGAAACCAATAATAATACTGTTTGTGCTGACTGTGCTTGTCGTCCCTTTTGCAAGCGCCAGGGTTGTTATATCTGAAATACTGTACAACCCTCTGGGTTCTGAATATGAGCTTGAGTTCGTGGAGTTATACAATACAGGAAACACAACAGTCCAGCTCAGTGATTGGTATCTCAATACGAGTTCGTCAGAGCGTGATGTTGTAATACCGGATAATGCCTATATTAAACCACAACATTACTATTTGATAGCTGACAAGGGTTTTAACCAGGCAAAACCAGACCAGTGGCTGTTGGCAGATTATGAAGAGGATATGAGTTTAGTCAACTCCAACAGTGGCGTTAGATTGACAAAGCCAGATGGTGTTGCAGAGTTCATCGTTGGTTGGGGCGATGATTGCCCTCTGGGATACTACGAAAGTGAACCAGTAGAATTAGGAGCTGAGGGACTTAGCTTGAATATTATGAATAACACTACCAATGGCAATTACAATTTCTTTTATAGCGAACCGAGCCCGACTAACTCTGCTACAGAAAGCTCGGCTAACCAAATGATAAAGCTGGTGCTTTCTGTCGCTGGGCCAGAGTTGAGTATATCAAATCTTTATATTGAAGACGAGCTACCGAGTTTGCCTGGCCTGCAGGTTTTTCCAGAACCCGGAAATGTTAGGGACTTGCCAGTTATAATTCTGTTTAATAAGTCGCTAATAGGTTTGCCATTCAATATTAGTGTGGAGCTTGGTAACCTAACAAAAAATTACGATACAGTGCTGAATTCAACAGAATTAAATGTAACTATACCTTTGCCTTATTATTTTTCACCTGGAAATCACACAGTTACAGCAGATGTGTGCTGTTTAGCTCAGTGTGCTTCTGCAGCTATCTCTGTGCAGGTTATGGAAGTGAAGGGCTTTGCTCTGGATGTGAGCGAGCTCAAGCTGAGTTCTATAGAGGGATACTCTTTTCAGATAATTGGCGATAGTAACCTGAGCACACTAGACAAACCCACTATCTCAAATATCGGCAACATCGGGCTTTTGGTTGAGATAAGCTCCAGTGGCTTGGCTCTAGGCAACAATACCATACCAGCAGAGGCAATAGCTGTTGCTGTTTCAGAAGGTGTTCCAGAAAGATTTTATGAGTTGTCCACAGAGTATATTAGCCAAGAAATACCTGTTAGGGCGAATAGGCGCCTTTCCTTTTATATGAACTTTGAGGCCAACTTGTTGCCTGGTGATTATTCTGGTTATATAAGGTTGAGCGCGATATGAAAGCCTGCTTTTTTCTCTTGTTATTGATTTTGCTGCCTGTTGCTCGTGGTTTTGCTGTTAGTCCTGTGGAGGTAAGTCTGTCTTTAAAACAGAGTGAAACAGCCAGAATAGCTGTGATGGTGTTTAACCCTTATGAAACAGAACTGAATGTTTACCCTGAGCTGAGACCGCACAGTAATTGGCTTTTAAATAAACCCAAAGTTGTTGTCAGACCAAAAAGTAGACAGCTTGTTGAGTTACAGTTAAAGCCAGATATGAATGGCAATTTTAATGAAACCCTGTTTCTTGGTGCTGTGCAAAATCAACTTCAGCTTGCAAATTCAGTTAAAATAGAAATGTATGTTCAACCATCAAATAGAGCAAATAATACTATCGCTTTTTCTATTATGCTTGGATTTGTTCTTTTTGGTTTTACCATCTCTTTTGTAATTCGCAAAATTTTTAAGTAACCACAATATAATTGTTAATTTACACTTGTCAAGACCATCCCTTGTGTTCTCAAAGGTAAATATTCTGAATAAAGCAAGCAGGCTATCGTTCTAAAGCCAGAACTACAGCAAGTTGAGCTCGATGACAAGACAAAGGTTCTGCTGCGTCATCTTGGTACAAGGCAACAACCAAGATTTGGGTTGGAGCCAACCAAGCTTGAACAAATTGTTGTTGAATTACTTGGACTAATAGGGAGGATATAAAAGCACAGGGTAGAGTTGAGGAGTTTAGGAATTTGTTTAGAGAATACACAAGCAGTGAAACTAAAACCCGTTATAGAAGAGAGAACCTCTGATTTTCCACTCGGTAGAAGGTTTATCTTTTCTAAATTAAACTCTGATGGAAGTCTTTATGAGCTTAGTGATTATCTCAGCCACCCGAGGGTAAGGTAGCTTTTACAAACTTTTGGCGACAAAGACATAGTGTTTCGCTGTATTTTTTGAAAAGGGACATAGTGTTTTCTTTTTTAACTCTTCATCAAATGGTATTACTAATGTCTTAGCGCCTATTTTTTCATTGATAAGTTCGTCTGTGTTCTTGCTGCCATCAAAAACAGTTTTTACTATTTTGCCTTCTCTCACAAGCTTTTTTATCCTTGTCAAGCTATCGTATTCCTCTACAATGCTATCTTGTAGGAATTTTAAGGCCTTGTTGTATAGCTGCTCGTGGATTTCTTTTAGAAGTTGGTTAATTCTTTGCTTGAGTTTTTTAGAGTTTACTTCCTCTTTCTTTAATGTATCCCGCCTTACAACTGTAGCGGTTTTGTTTTTTAACTCTTTATTGCCTAGCTCTATCCTTATTGGATAACCGTAAAGCTCTGCCTCGTTGAACTTCCAGCCCGCAGAGTACTGCTCTCTGTCATCTAGCACAGGGTTGAAATCTTTCAGTGATTTTTTAATGAGCTTTGCATACCCCATTATCCTGTCCATGTTGTTCTTGCTGAATATAGGTATTATGATTAGTTTGTGTTCTGCTACTCGCGGCGGCAGCACTAAGCCATGAATGTCAGAATGCATCATAACCATTATACCAATAGCCCTTGTTGATAAACCCCAGGAGTTCTGGTGAACATGTCTTTTTTTCTGTTGTTTGTCAAGGAAGCTTATGTGGAACGCATTGGCGAAATTCTGGCCGAGGTAGTGCGTGGTGCAACCCTGTATAGCTTTACCTATTGGCAAGAACATCTCTAGAGAGAGTGTGTCCACTGCACCTGCGAACTTCTCTTTTTCTGACTTGAATCCAGCCAGACTCGGCACAGCTAACAATTCTTCGTATGCCTTCTTGTAGACATTCAGCAGGATGTCTTTTGCCTCTTTCATTGCTTCTTCAGCTGTTGCAAAGGCAGTGTGGCCCTCCTGCCAGTGGAACTCTCTCGAGCGCAAGAAAGGCATTGGGTGCTTGAACTCCCACCTAATAACAGAGCACCATTGGTTGAGCTTTAGCGGCAGGTCGTTGTAGCTTCTAATCCATTTTGCATAAGCAGGGTAGATTATTGTTTCAGAGGTGGGCCTGATTGCGAGGCGTTCTGCAAGCTTGGAGTCACCAGCATGAGTTACCCAAGCGACCTCAGGTGAGAAGCCTTCAACATGCTCTTTTTCTTTGTTAAGGAGATGCTCTGGTATGAATAAAGGGAAGGAAGCGTTTTTAACCCCCCTTGCTTTGAGCTTTTTGTCAATATAGCTATGTATGGTATCCCATATATGCTGCGCCCTCGGTCGAATAATGTAGCAACCAGAAACATCTGTATACTCTATGAGTTGTGCTTTTGTTATTACATCAGTGTACCATGCATTTGTCTCTTTCTGCTTGTCGTACTGGATTCCTAGTGTGTTTTGCTTCATAACTAACTGCAACCCAAGAAATATTTATAAAGGTTTTTCTTTATACTCCCTGAGATATTGCTGGAAGTGCGCGTGCTGTCTGTTGCCCGCTATTATTAAGCCCTTCTCGTTTCTCGAATTTGCTGTTTGGGTGAGGAAAGGCACCACTGGTTTGAACTTTGAGCCATCGCCGTAGGAGAGGTCATAGCCAGCTCTTTGTGCAATCCACAAGGTAACGCTGTTGTCGTAGTGGTGTCCCTTTGCACTGAGAAAACCAGGTATCTCGCATCGAAACAACAGTCTCAGCATTTCAGCGACAGAGTAGAGGTCAAACACAACTTCAGAACTATTCGGCAAGCCCAATCTTTTTAGAGTGTACTGGAAAAAGGTGTGGTAAGCAGAGTCGTCTGTTGTAGCTGGTTTCAGCTTTTCAATAGAGCCGGGTTTCTCCCTGAACACACCAAAATCATTGCACCTTATGAGGCTATTGTGATGGGGATAATAAATAAGGGCTCTCTTAAGCTTGGCTTCATCTTCAGCCACTCGCTTAGCCAAACCGAATATAATCCCATAGTTGTTGCTCTTGCCGATGCTGTAACCGTACGTTCCATCCAATGGGTCGAGCATTAAAAGCCATTCTGCCTTTTCATTCGTCTTCATAATTTGCATAAATTCGCTTTGGTCTGTTTCTTCTGCTACCAGTTTAAGTTGGTCAGCAAACCCAGCTATGGCTTTTACTATTTCGGTTTGTATTAGCTTGTCTAACTCTGTTACAATTGTTGAAGCCCTTGTACCATCGCTGGGTTTTCTTTGCTGTTCAGTTTTGCCAAAACCTTGGATACAGTTTTGCCTTAAATTTTGCATAGCTTTTAGGGCGCGGTCTTCAAGTGTATCAACTTCCATAACTCATACTAATTATTGCTCTCTTTTAAAATTTTTCATTATTTAGGGGTAATAAACTAATATATATCACTCCTTGTTTTTTTTTGTTATGGCGATTGAGCTTGTTGTTGCTGGTTATCTCTTTTATGATGAGAAGCTGCTGCTCATCAAGCATCGGAAGCTTCAACTCTGGTTGCCTGTTGGCGGGCATATTGAGGGAGGCGAAACGCCTGACGATGCTCTTATCAGAGAGTTCAGAGAAGAGGTTGGCTTAGAGGTCGAGCTTCTCAATGTTGTTAGAATTGCAGACCAGGGCAACATTTTAAGGCAACTTGCTGTTCCTTTTTATGTTAATGTGCATAGTGTAGGCGACCACGAGCACTGCTGTTTGTTCTATCTTTGCAAGCTCAAATCAAACCATGATGTCAGATTAAACAAGGGGGAGGTTGAGGCTTATAAATGGTTTTCTGCTGATGAGTTATACAACGAAGAAATAACCCCAGATGTGCGTAACATAGCAAGGTTGGCATACAGCAAGCTCCAAGATAGTTACACAGGGTGATAAGAAGTTTTTTATATCTGGTTTCTTTGATAAGTTTATAGAATACCTATAAGGGATTGAAACCCGTAATTTTATGGGGGGAA
>CAYOTZ010000056.1:0-5104 GCA_964407035.1 uncultured Methanosarcinales archaeon
CCTTACAAGCCGCCATGCAAAGAGCACTGGGTTTGTTCAAACTGGACTAACTGCTCGATAGAAGGAATACAAACAAGAATATGCATAGACATCAACAATTGCGGCACCAACAAGTCAAAACCCAAAGTGGTTCAGAACTGCACCTACCTTGGTAATTGCCACGATGGTATCCAGAATAATGGTGAAGAGGGTATAGACTGCGGTGGTCCCTGCCCGCCTTGCCCGAGCTGTCATGACGGTATTCAGAACCAAGGCGAGGAAGGCATAGACTGCGGTGGTCCCTGTCCACCTTGCATAGAAAAACCAGTTGAATTAGAAAAGCCAGCCAGAGTATTCGGCGCGAGATGCGGGAACAGGGTTTGCGAGTCAGGCGAGGAATGTAGCTGTTTAAAGGACTGTAGAAGGTTTCCTTGGCAGTTGGTGCTTCTCGTTATTGTTGAGTTGCTGCTGTTGTACAGCCTGACCTGGCTTTACAAAAAACTGAAATCAAAGAGAGAAAAGGACAGGTTGAAGATTGCAAAGCTCTGCCTCTGGCTACAGCGCTTTAATGTTTGGTTGTCGCTTCTTGCTATGCTGTTCGTGCTTAGCTTCTCCTTATACTATTACTTTATAGGTAGTTGTTGGCCGCTTTTTATTAAGTATATTTATGTGGTTGTCATTGAAGCGCTGCTCGTGCCCTTGATTGGTTTTTACATACTGAAGCTGTTTGAGTACAGTGAAAAGAAACGCTTGAAAGCATTAGAGCAAGCGATAAAGCTATACAACAACCAGTTAAAGATACTGCTTAGCATACAACGCAAAGAGCTGCCGAGATTAGAAGAGGAATGGCTCGAGCTTGCCAACTCTGTCAAGAAAACACCAATTGGTTATAAGATATTTGAACGCTTCATTGAGCTTGATAAGCTGCTCGACTTTGTGAGATTCCTAAAGGAATCAGCTTATGAGGACTTTCAAGTTAGTGTGACAATCGCAAATAAGGTAATAGCTTCTTTTGACAAGTTAAAAAAGGATGAAGAGTTTAAAGCAGCACTTGAGAGTGACGAGGACTTGAACCAGCTCTTTGACAAGCTCGAGTTTATTGTAGAGCAGTACAAAGAGCGTAACGAGCTGATATATGAGCTGGATGAATTATCCAAGAAGCTTGAACTCTCCAGAATGAGACCGAGTTATCTACCAGAGGTAAAGGAAGATGATAAGCATAAAGGAACTAAAGAAGAGCAAGCAGCTCGTAGTGATAGTAAAGCCGAACAAGCACAGCAATAGAATCGTCGGAATGGACGATTTAGGAAGGTTGATAATAGAGCTAAAAGCGAAACCGATTGACAACGAAGCTAACATAGCTCTAATAAAATTTCTAAAACAGGAAGGTTTAAATGTAAGGATTGTATCAGGGTTTTGCAGAAGAGAAAAGAGGTTAAGATTAATATGAACATTCTCAAATTTTTTAAAAGGCGAAAACCAAGCTTAGAGCTTACCTTGAGACAAGCAAAGGCAGAGTTTAAGGCGTATAAAGAGTCAAAGCTAAAAAGCTATACAGAACAGGAAGCTAAGTTATCAGAACAGTTCGGTGAGGCATTGGCAGAGCTGAGGAGATTGCTTGGCGAGCTTAGGGAGGCGAAGCTTCTCAACGAGAACATACCCATCAAAGAAAAGAACATTATGCAGGGTAATCGGGATAGCTACATAAGCAAGGCAGAGTATTTCATTAGCTCTTTAGAGAGGCTAACCATTAGCGAACTATCAGAGAGCTTTGATTCAAAGTTGCAGCAGTTTCTTGAAGCGAGTGTCAAACCATACCAGGTTCTTGTTCATTTCTTTGAGAGCGAGATAAGAGCGATATCAAGGCAGCTGAGGATGATGGAGAAGCTTTACAAGAGAATAAATGCTTTTATGTCCCAAACTGAGATTATTCGAGAAACAGAGCAATTATTTGAGGAGCTTGAAGAAGCTGTCAAAAAGCAGAGGTTGATTGGCTCTGAAATAAATAAGAAAAAGGAAAAGCTCAAGGAATTCAACGAGAGATTGAAGCTGCTTGATGACGAGTCTGCCAAATTAAGAAACTCAAGGGAATGGGCAAAAATAGAGCAAATGCATGGAGAAATGGAGCATTTAAAGAAAAAAAAGCACGACTTAGAGAATCATATCATAAACATTTTATCACCTTTTAGCAGAGTTCTGAGGAAATACAATAAGCTAAAGAAAGATAAGCTATCTTTGCGCTTGATTGAAACACCCTGTGTTGTGATGAAGGAAACCCCATCAGCTCTGTTTGGTCTGCTCGCAGATGCCCTTGATTTGGTCACTAAGGACAAACTGAAATTTAAGAGCCAAGACAAAAACAAGATTTTGAAGAGGTTTGCAGAGCTTGACGCAAAGGCATTGACAGACCAAACGAGCCAGCTTAAAGAAACAGAAGTCCGGATTGCAAAGCTAAACAATGAGCTCAACTCAAGCAGAGTCATGGGAAGATTAGAAGCTCTAGATAACGAGAAGCGAGAGCTTGCTGAGGGATTGAGCAGGATAAAAAACGAGATCAAGGAGCTTGAGCAATCAAAAAACAATAGAATCGCTGAACTTAAGTCAGAGCTTGGAGAGAAGCTCAAGCATCTATTTAGAAGGGATGTTAAGCTTGTTTGAGCAGTTGGCTAATTCTTTTGGCTTTGCTAGGCAATGGCAGCCCTGAAGAGTTTCATCATAAACGCAACTTGTTAGGTATGTTTCATTATCCAACCGCATGCACTCGAACTTTGCTCTACATTCCAGTGTTTCCGGTGACATGTACAGCTCACTTGAAAAGAGGTCTTTTCTAAAGAAAACCAAGCCAAGCACAAGCAGGATTGCTATTAAAATCAATGCAAAATAGGGCCATCTTTTTGAAACTCTCTTGGAGACTCTTGTTAAGCCCTTTTCAATCAACCCTGTTTTGCCCTTTATTATTCTCTTTGTTTCCTTGATTTCCTCCAGCTTTCTGTTCAGCTTGTCAATCTGTTTTTGTTGTGCCTTTATTAGCTTTGCTTGTTCCTTTAGTATCCCTTTAAGCTGTTTCACACCTATCCTTAGCTCTTCCTTTGTTGCGTAGTCCTCTCTTGTTCCTTTTAACTCTTCTCTTAGCTCGTTAATACTTTCTTTTAGTGAGCTTTCCAATCTCTCAAGCTTTGGTATTACCTCATCCTTTCTGAGCTCTTCAATGAGTTCCTGAACATTCTCGTAACTTGCATAGTTCACTATGGCAGCTGATAAACGCTCAAGCTTGTTCTTCAACCCATTGACTGTGTAGCTAATCCTATTCAGTTCGTTATGGGCCCTTGTTGTGCTGGTGTTAAGCTCTCTCAGCTTCTGTTTTATACCCTTTGCTTCGCGCAGTTCCTTTATCTGTGCATTGATATTTTTTCTTAAGTTGTCAAGTATCGCCTGCGTTACTATGTGTTTCTCCAGCTTCCCAAGCTCGTCATTAAGCTCTTTGACAAAATTATAGAATTCTTCTTTGTCAAGCCGCTCATCAATCCGAAGCGCATTATCCTCTAATTTTGTTTGGAACTCGTTAAGCTTGGATTTCAGTTCTGTTATATCCTGCTTTACTTTTGAGAATGCCTCTCTGATTCTATCGATTTTCAACCCCCTCACAATCATCAAACTAAAGTAATAAAATACTATATAAACTTTTCGGTAGTTACTAATTTAGTGCTACTAGTTTTTCGCCTGATAGCAATACGAGAAGTGCTCCACCACCAGTTGACACATAGGTGTAATTTTTAGCCAAATTCGGAGCTAACTTATGGATTGCTGCGATTGTGTCGCCACCGCCAACCAAACTGTATTTTGCTTTAGCTACAGCTTCTGCTACTACTTTTGTGCCGTTTGCGAAAACTATATTCTCAAAATAGCCCATTGGCCCGTTCCATATAACAACCTTTGCCTGGCTGATGAGAGTGGCATATGAGCTTGCTGTTTTTGGGCCTATATCAAGTGCAATAGCCTGCTCTGGTATTGAATCTTTATTGCTTGGCTTTGCCTGCTCGTCTGCCTGATCCTTGGCTATAAGGTAATCGCTTGGCAGCCTTATCTTAGAACTTAGCTTGGTTATCTTGGCTAGTGCAGCTGCGTCGCAGTCCTCATAGTAAGATTTGCCAATTGATAAACCGTTAAGCTTCATCAATGGGAAGGGCATGGTGCCGCCTATAAGGATTTGGTCTGCAAATTTAGCCATGTGCTTTATTACCTTGATTTTATCAGAGATTTTTGCGCCCCCAAGTACCACAACAAACGGCTTTTCATTTTCAGCTGCTTTCAACACTCTGGCTATGTTGTTGAGCTCTTTCTCCACAAGTAGCCCTATATATTTCTGTTTTATGTGCTTTTGGACGCCAACCACGGAAGCGTGAGCCCTGTGTGCTGTTGCAAAGGCATCAAAAACAAAAACTTCTGCTAATGAGGCGAGCTCTCTGCTGAATCTGCTGTCGTTTGCTTTTTCTTCTTTGTGGAACCTTGTGTTTTCCAGCAGCACTACGCTGCCTGCTCGCATACCAGCTACAAAGCTTTCTACTTCAGTTCCGATGCAATTATCAAGCTTGTCAACTCTTTTGCCAAGTAGCTCAGAAAGGCATTCTGCTACAGGATTCAGCATTAATTCTTTTTTTGGCTCACCCTTGGGCCTGCCCAGGTGACTCACCAAGATTATCTTAGCGTTATAATTTAGTAATAGCTCTAATGTGGGCAATGATTGTCTTATCCTTTCATCATCAGTCACTCTGCCATCCTTGATAGGCACATTATAGTCAACTCTTACCATCACCCTTTTGCCCTTTATTACTTCTGGGTTTGCCCGGCTTAACTTGTGTAGCTTGCAGCTTATCTCCATAACAATCACCTCACTAGTTTCTTAATCCTGTTGTAAAGCGAAACAATAAGCCCTTGCTTAATGCTAATGGCATTGTAAGGACAGTGTTCAGCACAACAGAGACAAGAGATGCACTTTTCATAATTGATTACAGGTCTCTTTTTTTCTATGCTTATTGCCTTAACAGGGCAAACCTTGACGCAAGTATAACAATTAGTGCATTTATCATAGCAGATGACCGGCCTTTTTATCGGCACAGGTGCTCAG
>CAYOTZ010000057.1:0-5005 GCA_964407035.1 uncultured Methanosarcinales archaeon
TTGCCTTTTTTTGAGAATTTCGTCAATTCTACTAAATTGTGAAACACCCAACGCAGCACTTATCTCTGGCATTCTGTAATTATACCCCAATCTTTCATGGACTAACCATTGAGAGTTATTACCTCTGCCCTGGTTGGCCATGCTTTTAATAAGCATATAGAATTTTTCATTATTTGTTACAACCATGCCTCCTTCTCCTGTAGTAATCTGTTTATTAGGATAGAACCCAAATGTTCCACAATCCCCAAAAGTGCCTGTGTATCTTCTGTAATGTGTAGCCATCAAACTCTCACAGGCGTCTTCAATTACTCTTAAGTTACGTTTCTCTGCAATTTCCATAATCTTTTCCATGTTACACGACTGACCAAAAATATGTACTGGCAGGATAGCTTTTGTCCTATGACTGATTGCAGGCTCTATTTTATCAGGGTCTATATTGAAGCTCTCTTCATCTACATCTACAAATACTGGTCTACCCTTTTCGAACAGTATGCAATTTGAGGATGATACAAATGAAAAGGGAGTTGTGATTACTTCATCACCAGGTTGAATGCCTATTGCTCTGATGCACAAATGGAGGGCAGAGGTTCCAGAATTGACAGCTACAGCAAACTTAACACCAAGCCTTTCTTTAAATTCATCTTCAAACCTTTTTACCCAAGGGCCCATTGCGAGTCTTCCTGAATGAATTATATCTTTAATAACATTAATTACATCACTACTCATGCTTGGTTTAGATAGTGGTATCATTCTCTATATGCTGGGAAGAAACTCCCTTTTTTATTACCCCTGCCACTAAAATTAACGAGTTGTTTATATAATTTTCTATTGAACACAAATTCTCCAGTATAGAATAAAGCTCTGTGTGGAGAAAATGAGGCTTTGAACTTAAAGAGTGTGTCATCTTGGTTATCTGTAAGTCCCCCTCCAAGATGGAACCATTTGTAACCTTGTTTTCTGAAGTATTTAGCAGCTTCAACTAACATTAGATTTGTTGGATAGAGATTTCTATAACGAGACACTGCTGCAGAGAAATGGTAGTGGATAAAGGGTTTATACAGTAAGAACATAGACGCAGCAATGAGCTTGCCAGAGTGCATAGCAGTAAAGATAGTCACTTGCTCACCAAGTTCTTTAAATGTCCTTTCAAAGAATTCTTGTGTAAAGAGATACTTTTGAGAAGCATTAATCTCTTTCATTCTTGTTAAGTAAAGCTCTGAAAATTCTTTAATAAGCTCTGGAGATTCTTTAACTCGCACACCCGAACGAATAGCTTTTGATACAGCATTCCTGCATCTCTTACTAATCTGCCTATTAATACTCTCATTTAAATTGATATAAACCGTTTTGTTCCGTAAAGTAGCTTCAAAACCCACATGATTCTTAAGCAATGGGTGGAACCTGATAAAAACACACACGATTTTTTCGCGATTACAATACAGGGCTAATGCCTGTTTAAATTTTCTTATGAAACTTGCGTCATTTGTGCTAACAATTGGTCCGTTATAGCCGTAAGCAGAAATAACATCAAACCAGTCCCTTGCTTCCTCTTTTACAAATGGTAATTCCCTAAGTGGCCTTTTTAGGTAAGGAAAGAGTCCTTTGCCTGATATCCCTTCATAATAAAACGCCTCTGCTTCTCCACAAAATGCAGCATTGATTGCTGGAGAATATATGGGTTTAAAGATGTTAAAGTAATTTACAGAGAAATATATATCTTTTTTTGGAAATTTTTCAAGTATACTCTCCCAGTTATTTAGTTTTACTAACATTCTTTATTATTTTAAGGACTCTCTCCATGTCATGTTGAGTGTATCTCTGGTCAATTGGAATTGTGAGGAGCTCATTGGAGATCTTATGTGCAACTTTGAATCTCTTTGGTATGTCTTTTGATAAAATCCAGTGTATTGGTGGATAGATTTTATGGCGGATAAGATGCTGTTTTAGATTATCTCTATGTCTGCAAAGCACAGGAAATCCCAAAGGGCACACATAATCTGGAAGTGTTTTGTATAGAGGTGTAATTCCATTAATTCCCTTCCAATTATTAAGCAAATAGGTGAAGTTCTCCTTCCTTATTTTGATGACCTTAGAGAGGTCTATCCTCTCAAGGACGAACTTACTGATTCTTGAACCTCTGGCTGGTTTCTTGTATCTCTCTATTTCTTCATACTCTGCCTTTCTGTATAAGTCCTGAGATTTTTGCTTAAAAAATCTCCTAAACATCAAGCTCAATAACATAAATCTTACAAATTTTGAAGGCGGTTTTTCGAGTTGGCTTGGTGTTATTCCTTCAATCGTTGCGCCATCAGGCACAGGTAACATCTTTCTAAAACTGTTGAATGATATATCCCCATAACTATCAAACTTACTTAACCAAGAATGAACTCTGTCTTCCAATAACAAGACACCCTTCTTGTTACATAATTTATGGATATCGTTCCCGTCTTTCTGAGGAAAACCAAAATAATCTATAATTAAAAGAGCTTTTGCATTTTTTAATTCCTTGGCTATAACCTCTTTTTTTACTTCTAATCTTTCATTCACATCATAGAACTTGATTTTAAACTCTGACACTTTGAAAGGGGTTAGCACTGCCTCACAGATATATGCTGGTAATAGTATTGTTCCCTCTTTTAAAAATCGGGTGATAAGGGTTAAGCAATCTCTTCCTGTTGCTAAAATTTGTGGAAACCGATTTGTTCTTGGCTTTAATAATGTGCTAAAAGGAAATTCATAGCACCCTCCAATCTCTCTCATCTTAATAGCTCATCCTCTTTTCCAGAAGTCTTTGATTAATAGGTATTTTTGTCAAAGCATCAAGAAGCTCCTTTGGGTGTTCAGTGTAAATGTAGGGTTCTTTTTTAATTTTTTTTCTGAAATCACTAGAAATCGCTTTTTTAATGGCATCTTTAATAGCATTTACAGAGTGGTCTACAGATATTACATTATTTCCGACCTCTCTCTGTAATTGCCGAGTCCCTATATTGACTACAGGAAGTTTAAAATATAGAGCTTCCACAATCCCGGCACTTGAATTGCCGATAAGAACGCTTGCTTTTTTTAGTAAACTCATAAACATATCACTTTCAATATGCTTTACAACTCTTACAAAATGCAGACGCTTGACAGCTTCTATTTCTCTTATCATTGCTTCACTCCCGGGATCGCCGTTTGGATAAATTATTATTGTACTCTTTTTGAAAGAGAGAACAGCTTTCAATGTTATCCTCATCTGTTCCCCTGCTTTCTCAACCTGGGAAGAAACTGGATGTTGCAAAACTATAAAAAATTGCTTAAGTGGTAGGTTTAGCTTACTTTCTAGTTCTGCTGTTTTGTAATCTCTAAAGGAAGAATTAATTGGTGTACCAATCATCTTTATTCTCCATTGTTCTTCGCCCATCTTTTTTATGCGTTCGGCACTCAGTTCGGTCCCTGGGAAATGTAGATGAGCCATCTTGGTAATTGAATGTCTGAAGGCATCATCAACTGATTTGGATACGTCCCCTCCAGAGATGTGAGCAACAGGGATATTCAAAACAACTCCAGTGAGTGCTGCAGCAAAACTCTCCCACCTATCTCCTTCTACCAATATAAAATGTGGCTTGATAATGCTCACACATAAACTAAACTTAACCAAGAATTTACTTATACACTTTAAAACGTTTTTGTTAGTTTTTGAAGTATCTAGCACAGGTATCTTACAAACAATTTTTAATCCACTTTTTTCTATTTCTCTTAAAGATGAAGCACCATGAATTTTACTGAGATGAGTTCCTGTAACTGCTATTACAACTCTGAGCCTTGAATCTTTATTGAGCCAGATTAGCCAATTCTTCATAAGCCCAAAATCAGAGCGAGAACCTGAAACATAAATTACTGTTCTCATTTTAACATATCATATGTAAGGGGAGTATCTTTTTCGAGGTCTCTTGTTATTGTTTTTCCGACAACATTGTAACTTTCATCTACTGGAATACCAAAACCAGTGCGTTTAAAAGTGAGCATATCCAAGCTTATAGTTGTGCCTGCCTTGAGTGGTGTATTAGCAACGAGGTATTTTCTCATTACTTTTCGCATTTTTAATTCCGCTTTGGTCGGTTTCTTTGAGAAACTTCCCAATGCTTTGTCAAGTGTCCTTATAGAATCTACTATGAGTTTTAATTCACCAGGGTCAGCAGAAGCTGCATGGTCTGGTCCCTTCATATTTTTATCTAGTGTAAAATGTTTTTCTAACACCATTGCACCTAAAGCTCTTGCAGCAATGGGCACAACCACTCCAAGAGTATGATCAGAATATCCGACAAAGGGGTGAATTTTTTTAAGTGTGAGCATTGCCCTAAGGTTTACATCTTCGTATGGGGTTGGGTAGCTTGAAGTGCAATGGAGCAAAATTAATCTCTTATTATATTTAGTTATACACTGAACCCCTCTTTTAACTTCTGAGAGAGTGCTCATTCCAGTAGAGAGAATAATTGGTAACCCTTTCTTAGCGAGAAACTCCAAAAACGGCAGATTGTTGACTTCTCCAGAGCCTACTTTAAAACATGGCACACCTAATTTGTATAGGAACTCTGCACTCTTAAAGTCGTCTGGCGTGGAAAAAAATATAATCCCTTTGGATTCAGCATATTTTTTAAGTTCTTGGAAATCATGAAAACTTAACTCTAACCTTTTGATTAACTCGTATTCTGAATTCGCATTACTTCTCTCTTTCTGGTAATCAGGCATAACAGAGTTCTTAGTGAGCAGTTCGTCTGTTATCCATGTCTGAAATTTTACAGCATCAGCTCCACACTTAACTGCAGTGTCTACTAAAGCCTTTGCTATCTCTATTTTCCCATTATGATTCACACCTGCTTCTGCGATTATAAAACATGGGCGACCTTCACCAATAATTCGGTTACCTATCTTAATTGTTTTTACCATTTTTCATGAAACATTCTGCAATTAAGAAGTCCCACTTATCATTTATGTCTACTGAACGATTTTTTGGCATTACTAT
>CAYOTZ010000058.1:0-4966 GCA_964407035.1 uncultured Methanosarcinales archaeon
TTTCGGTTTCTCTTCAATCTCCTTTTCTTTTATTTCTTTTTCTTCTGGATGATAAAGTTCTCTTAAATCGTCTGCTACAGGGTTGAAGATATAGTGTTGGATATAAGTATTCAGTTTGCTGGCCCTCTCTTCATCTAATTTTAGATCTTTTTTTAGTGCCGCTTTTAACTCTTCCGGGGGAAGCAGCCCCATTAGAACCTGCCCAACATATTTTGCTACAGTTGCTACTTCGTTAATCTCACAAAGACGGCAAATATTCCAAATTGCTTCAGAAGTATCAATGGAAAAGAGAACCTCTTTTAGATCTTCTGGTAGGGTTTTATAAATTTTCCAAAGCTCTTCTTTTGAAAGGTTATCTGCCATAGATAAATTCTGTCATCAAAATCACCATTTTAATTTTAACATAATCTAGGAAAAGAAAAAAATACCCCAGCTGAAAATTTGACATCTCAGATATTTTTATAGTATAATTAATAAGCTTCATCATTTGCAGTTTTACAAAAAGGAGGTGAGTATAATGAACGATAAGAAAAAGAGGAAGGCGGCAAGCAAAAGCAAGAGGTTTGGAATTCTTCTTGGAACCCTCTTTGTCTCTATCTGTTTTCTCGGAATCTCTTTTTGGTCGCTTAAGTATCTCCCCGGTTGGGCAATATTACCATTGTTACTCATCTGGGCCGTTGGAAATTTCACGGCAATTTACTTTATTCTAGTACGCGATGATATTCGGGCTGGCTTTGCAATAGTGCCAGAGGCACATGCGATGATTATCACAAGGATGGGAGCATTTAAGAAAGTCGTCATCAACTGGCAAGGTCACACAATTACTGAAGATGGGGAGATCAAAAAGAAAAAAAGCGCACGACGAAGGTTTGGCGGATTAATTTGTTTCTGGTTTCCTATAGAAGATGTAAAGCTGGTTCAAGAGGACGAAGGGAAAAAAACCGCAAAAATTTCTCTCCGTGATAGAGTTGTCGAAGTAGAGGTTGCCCGAGCCGAGGATAAGGAAGGGATCTGGACTCGGCTTCAGGGATACATCAAGGGTCGTGTGGTGAATCCATACAAGATTGTGTTTCAGATTGATCCTCCCTGGATTCCGAAATTGAAAGTTATGTTTGAGTCGGCAATGCGCGATGCGATAACAAGACATCCATTCCTTCTTGCCATTCAAAAAAAGAAAGATATGGCAAAGGAGATGTGGCAGACGTTACAAAAAGATGGTGTAATTGAGGAGTGGAAGGAACGGTATGGCTTTGAAATCACAGAGTTTGGAGTAAAGAACATCGATGTAGAAAAGAGCGAACATTACGAGGCAATGCTGGAGAAATGGAAAGGTTCCCGTCAGGCAGAGGGAATACGAAAGAGAGCTGCTGGAGAAGCAAGCGCGATCCGAATCAAGGCAAACGCTGTGAGAGACAAAGGAGACGAAGGAAGGTTAATTGTGGTTGCCAATGCGATGGCGGAATCACCTCTTGCTGCTGCGGAAACCATACACGCGGTTCCTGGGCTAGGGCTCGGAGGGCTTGTTGGTCGGGCCTTTCAGAGCAAAGAATCCCTATCGGAACTCGTTAAAGGAATTGTCGAAGGACTAAAAGAAAAAGGAGGTGAGTGATGGATCAAGTAAGAGAGGCCGGAAGAGAATTAGGGAAGGTCTTGGCGCAGGTGATAAAGGAAACGGTTAAGGAAGCGGTTGCAGCAGGTATTGTGGAAGCTTTCGATGAAACAAAAAAGGCGCTCGAGAAAGAAATGTCGCTCAAGCCGCCTCCAAAAGAATAAATCAGCTATGTAAGCAGGAAAAGGCCGTCTGAGGACGGCCTTTTTGTTTTTTTGTTATTCTCCGGCCTCAGTCTCCTCCTCTTCTTCTTCGCTTGTCTCCTCTTCAGTAGATTCTCTTAACCTTTGCAACTTTGCTTCTGCTGCTCGACGCACAGAAGTAATAATTCTTTTTATTTCTTCATTTGCAGATTCTCTTTCTGCTTTTTCTAATTCTTCCTGAAGTGCCTCAATTTCATTTTCTGTTTTTGCTCGTCTTAAAGCTGTCTCCCAGTGTCTTGCTTCAACTTCAAACCCTCTCATTTCTTCCCGAGTTGCAGCCCCGGGTATAGGAGCGTACCCTAAAGCAAGGGCCCCTGTTGTAGTTAGATATCTCAATGTGCCAGGCGCTCGTGCCTTCCCAGTTTTCTCATCTAATTCATAGAACCAAGAGGCGCCCACCTCCTCTGCTTTTTCTTGGGCAGCATCTACGAATGATTTTCCTAAAGTTCTTCCTGCTTCAGCAAGTTGCTGAGGGTTTAAAAGCATTGTTTTGGTAAATTTATCAAGAAGTTCTTCGTCTTTTTGAATTTCATCAAAATTAATTTGCTCAAAATCTTCTTTTTTCTTAAGAGAGCGCCATATCTTTTCTAGGAAAGAGATAATACCCTTGGCCTCATCTTCTTTTGTAAGACCAACTATGCTTCCTCGCTTTTTCTTCGGGGTCAACTCATGAGTTATTTGAGCAAACCTATCTACCATTTCTTTGTTGTGCGAGAAGCTTTTCTCAATTGCTTCGGCCGCCTTTTTTAATCCAAGTGTTTTAGCTGCTTTATATCCTTCTAAAATACTCTTTTTAGATAGCCTGCCTTTTTCAATATTTTCTTTCAGTTGACCCTTCTCGGCCATTTTTTGTAAGAAACCAGCTTTTTCAGCCGCTGTCGCAGCCTTTTCAAGGGCTACAGCATTTTCTATAGCAGTTTTTCCTTCTGCTTTCTTTTGAGCCTCGTCTGCCAATCTCTGCTGATAACTTAGGCCTAACCTGCCTGCAGTTGCAATTTTTAATGCTTTCCCTACACCTCTTGTAATACCGGTTGGTACAGCCCGTACTATACCAGCAGCACCCCGAGCCATCATTCCTCTAAGACCTCTCCTTCCTTCGCCCCATTTTGGTTTTATAATAGTAGCTGTCTCTAATCTTTCAATTTTTTCTCTTACTTTTGGAGATACTACCCCGCCTACCTTTCTTCCAACACCCTTGCCAGTTTCTTTAGCTGTTTTACTAATTGCTTTCCACCCAGCTGAGGCGACTCTTCTCCCCTGAGTTCTTGCCAGTTTAACAATTGCGCTTGCGCCAGCTGCAGAAGTAGACATTGTTACAAAAGCACCGGCTAAAAGTAGAATCAATGGTACAGAAAAAGTTAACAGGGTGGTTATTTGATTACTTAATGTTACTTGTCCACCCGAAAATACTGTTCCTGGGTCTCCTCCTAAATAATTATCACTCGCTTCTTGCATCAGGAGTTGGGTTAAATAAATAAAGAAAGCCCCTCCTACTCCTACAAAACACCATTGAATAAACTGATGCCACCACGTATGCCAAATTCTTCGAGTAGCAGGTAAAATATAGGCAAAAAACGCCAGAGGAGCAAGAATTACTAAGATCCAGAGTGCAACATGCCGTAAAATCAAAAGAACAGCAAAAAATAGGAGAACAAAAGAGGCAATCAAGTTGAAAGCAATTACAAAAAGGACTTGAAAGAAAAATACCCCATTAAAGAAATTAGTCCAATTATGGAGCACATTTCTACCCGCATTTGCTAAGATATTACCAGCAGCTTGAACAAAATTTAGCATCGAGCTATAACCTGCCGTTCCTGCGGTAAAAAAGAAATTCATCAATATATTGGATGCATCAATGATTACTCCGCATATCGTGGGAGTAAAGTTTATCAAAATAGCAATGAGAATTAACCGAGGAAGAGTTTTTCTTACTTCATACTCACGAATTCTTAGCGCAGTCGCAATTCCTATAGCCACTATTACTAAAATAAAAAGAAGGTTAGTAAAGTCTCTTACCACTGTCCATCCAGCATCAACCACAACATTTGGAAAATGAGTATATGGAACTCTTACAAAGTTAGGAGAAGCTACCCAGCTAAAGATTGCATTTGATGTAGAGAGAACAGCAAAAGAGATACCTAAAGCAAGAATTAAGCCAAAAGCAATAGTAACAATTATTTCAACAGGTTTTGTTATTAGGCTTATGATAGCAAATGCTCGGGCTACAGGCGTTAATAGTCCTATTAACAAACCTATGGGTAAAAAACGCCAAAGTTTTTTATTTTTCATTGTTTATGTTTAACCTCTTCCTATTAAAACAAGTACGAGTTGAATGATGCCCCGCGCTAAACTCATTATAGCAAACCCCAAAAGAGAATAGAATAGAGTTCTGTTTGCTTTTGAAACAGCGTCAGGGTTACCAGCAGAGGTTAGATATGTAAAACCTCCTAGAGCAATCATAACAAGCAAAAGAGCAGAGACTATCCAATATACAAAGTTGGTTATAGATTGCAAAAGAGATTCAACAGATGTAGCTATAATCGGGTTTTGGGTCGGGCCTGAGGGAGGCGATGGGGGAGAAGCAACTATAATCCGGCGTGTTTCACTAGTCAAAGTACCCCCGCCACCTCCCCCAAAACCCATTCCTATTGCGTTGAGATTTATAGTAATTGTGTATTCGCCTGGTGTATCATAAGAATGCGTGAAAGTATAACTGCATTTTTGAGGAGAGTTAGCATCAGGGTTGCCTATACACGCGCTGCCTAATTCACTTTCACCGTCTCCAAAACTGACAAATGGTTCAACCGCCTGCTGTCCACGTATTGCCAGAGGGCTTCCATAGAAATCAAAGCTCACCGTTACAGTTCCTCCCACATCCACAATGTTAGAAGGTTTGATTTGCACATTTTGAATTTCCCAAAGAACAAACTGAGCTAAAGCAAATTGCGAGATTGCAAAGCAGGTAAGGATAATAATAAAGAAAAAGAATAATTTCATTTTCTTTAACTTAAATTTTGACATAGAAGCACCCAGTCTTTAAAGGATAAATCTTGAGGGCGTTTTTGAGAGCTTACACTCATTTCTTCTAAGATTTTTTTAACCTGTCCCTTTTCTAATTTTAACTCAGAAGATAAATTATTCAAAATGGTTTTTC
>CAYOTZ010000059.1:0-4965 GCA_964407035.1 uncultured Methanosarcinales archaeon
CTTTGGAGAGGCGAAATATACATCATTTGATATATAATACCGAACAGGATGATTTCCAAGCGGCTTGTCCTTAACAACATTTAAAACCTCTGTATCTGCAACCACGCCAACGAGCTGTTTTCCAACAAAAACAGGCAGTTTAAAAATATCGTTCTCAATCATTAATCTGGCTATCTCTGGTAACCTTGTCTCTAAACTTATCTTCGGAGCATTTGCTTTCAATGTTGCTACTCTAGTCCTGTCCCTACTCAAACCAGAACGGAGTATCATTCTTTCTGTTAAAACCCCAGAATACTCTTTATACTTATCAAACACAATCAGAACATCAACTGATTCATCAAACATAAAAAGGGCTTTTGAAAGGGTGTCTTGCTCACTAATCCTTTTGAAATTCTGGTTCATAATGTCCTTTGCTTTGAGGTTTTCTATCATTTCCACCACCTCCCTTTTTTATATATGAAATATTAGGGGTTTAAAAAGATTATTACTTGGTTTATCTAAATTTTGTTTGTAAATATTAAACAAATAATAAATTAAAATCAAAAATTACATAAAATCGCTTAAAAACATAGAAAAATAGGGCATGATTAAGCAATCTTTTTTTCTATCTCTTCGTTAAGTTGCTTTAAAAAATTCTTAAGTTTAACACCATAGCTTGTCTTGCCGTCTCTGGTCCTTATTGCCAATGTTTTGTTCTTTATCTCCTTTTCACCTATAACTACCATGTAATTTACCTTATCGAGCTGTGCCTCTCTTATCTTCTTGCTTATAGTATTACCCGAGTCATCAACACTTACTCTGATTCCTGCTTTGAACAGCTTTTGTTTTAGCTTATGAGCGTAATCATTAAAACTTTCTGCAATTGTTAAAATCCTAACCTGATAAGGTGACAGCCACAAGGGCAGTTTGCCAGCAAAGTGCTCAAGCAGTATACCTATGAAGCGCTCTATTGAGCCATAAATAACTCTGTGAATCATGACTGGGCGGTGCTCTTCTGTGCCGTCTTTGCCCATGTATCGCAAATCAAATTTATCAGGCATCTGGAAGTCAAGCTGCACAGTGGCGCATTGCCATGTCCTTCCCAGAGAGTCCTTTATATGAAAGTCCAGTTTAGGCCCATAGAAAGCACCCTCGCCCTCGTTTATCGTAAATTTCTTACCAACCTTACTCATTGCCTTCTTCAAAGTTGCTTCTGCCTTGTCCCAGTCCTCACGCATGCCCATGAACTTGTCGGGCCTAGTGCTAAGCTCCACGCTATACTCAAAACCGAATAACTTGTAAAACTTGTTAACAAGATTCACCACTCCTACTATCTCCTCCTCCATCTGTTCAGGCAAACAAAAAATGTGAGCGTCGTCCTGCCAAAACGAACGTACTCGGAGCAATCCATGAAGGACACCACTGAGCTCATGTCGGTGCACAAGTCCAACCTCTGCCATACGAATTGGGAACTCTCGATAGCTGTGCTTCCTGCTCTTATATATTAAAATGCCCCCTGGACAATTCATTGGCTTTATTGCGTAATCCTCGCCATCTATCTTGGTGAAATACATGTGTTCTTTGTAATGGTCCCAGTGTCCGGACTGGAGCCAGAGATGCTTCTTTAGAATAATGGGTGTCATGACAAGCTGGTAACCAGCTTTTCTGTGTTCTTCCCGCCAGAAATCCATGAGTTCATTATAGATAATCATGCCATTGGGATGCCAGAACACGAAACCAGGACCTTCATCGTGAAAACTGAAAAGTTCTAGCTTAGCACCAAGTTTTCTATGGTCGCGTTTTTCTGCCTCTTCCAATCTATTGAAGTATTCATTAAACTGCTTTCTTGAAGGAAACGAAATGCCGTAGATTCTTGTTAGCTGCTCGTTCTTGGCATCTCCACGCCAGTAAGCTCCAGAAAGTTTTGTGAGTTTTATTGCCTTCACATAATCTGTGCTTGGAAGATGAGGACCGCGACACAGATCCACAAAGCTGCCTGTTCTGTAAATGCTCACCCTCTCAATCCCTTCAATAAGCTCAAGTTTGAACTTATTACCCTTAAAGAGTTGCCTTGCTGCCTTTTTGGGTATTTCCTCTCTGATAAAAGGCAGGTTTTGCTTTATTATCTTCTGCATCTCTTTCTCAATCTTGGGAAAATCATCCTGGTTGATATGCAAGTCATAAAAATCATAGTAAAAGCCCTCTTCTATAGCTGGGCCGATCGCTGGCTTCGCATTTGGGTAAAGCTTCAGAACGGCTGCTGCCATTATGTGGGCAGAAGAATGCCAGAACACTTCTCTTCCTTTAGGGTCCTCAAAAGTAAGCAGAGAAAATTCGCCAGAGAGTGTTATAGGAGACTTTAGCTCGACAAGCTGCTCACCTACCTTTGCTATCAGCGCTTGCTTATGCTCTAACTGGAGTTGCTTGGCTACCTCTAATGGGGTTGAACCTTGCCTAAATTTGTAAACTTTACCTTTTACTACTAATTCGATTTTAACATTCATTCCCGAGAATTAATTTGTAAAAATATATAAAGGTTATGTATTTTGAATTTTGCTTAAGTATCTTTCTAATTTATCTTTAACCTCCTGAATAATCGATTTTTCAATCTTGTATTCATGAATTAAAATATCAGTAGATTGGGCAATTGGCTCTGTCAAGGTGCCGAGAAATTTCCTTCCAGTCGCAAGCGCCTGCTGCTCTATCTCGTAAGCTTGTGGGCTCCCAAAATAGCGAATTGCTGGAAACTTGCTGATTGAGTTCGCACCAGCCCTCAACAACAAACCCACTCTGCTAACTTTGTCGAGCCATATTCCTGCTTGAATATCCATTTTTGGAAAATCCATCCTGGTTTTAGCTATCCACCAAGCTTGCTCATCAGGAGTTGGTGCTTGTTTGTTCTCAAAGATTGTACCTTTCTGTGGATTCAGGCAGTAAAAATGTATTTTGCTTATGTTATATCTCTTGATAAATTGTTTTAACAGTGTATAATCCTGCTTCGTTTCTCCCAAACCAATTATAATTGTCATTGCTGTTCTAAGGTTTAATCTCAATGCCCTCCTCAGCATGTCCTCGTATGGTTTGAGAGGTTTTGAAGGGCAGAGCTTCTTGTGCAACTCTTGGTTGATTGTCTCAACAGAAGCAACAACACCTTTAGTATATGGTTTGTACAGCATCAGTGTCTGCCTGTCCAATGCTCCAATATTAAGCCATAATTTTTCTCCTGTAACTTGATTCAAGAGCTTGAGAATATGGAGAAACGACTCTCGCTTATAAGCACCTATGCCGCCTGATAAAAAGCCGAAACGCCAACCAAGCTCTTTGCAGAGAATTGCTTCTGCTATAAGCGATGTAATGCTCCGCTTAGCTGTTGGTTTATGTTTTGCAGCTGACATATAGCAAAACTTACAGTCCCTTATCTCGCAGAACCAGGAAAAGAAGAGAGCTCGCTCAAACCATGTCTCTGGCTTATGCTTGCTGAGAAAAACATTGTTTGCCTGCTCTAAGAGTTCCATGAATTTTAGAGAAAAAAAGCAGCTTTATAAAGCTTGACCAAAAAAAGAAAAAAGCCAGAAGGAAGGGTGGCGTCCTCCTGGCTCACAGCTGGGGGGATGAAAGAAAATGAAAAAAGTTTTATTTGGTTTCTATCGGTTTGTATTTGAACAGACCACTCTGGTTTGCATATTGCTCGCTCAGCTGTCCTGTAGCAGTCGCAATCACTGCCTGTAGCTTCTCTTCCTCACTCATTTCTTTGGGTGACTTAGCAAATGTGAAACCATATTTGCCTGCTTCTGTTGTTGTCTGATTTAACAGGTCCTCAAGGTTTGTTCTTATTGAACTTTGGATTGTTGGCATTGTGAAATTCTGCCAAGTTCTGTTCACTGTTGAAGCAACAGATGTGAAAGCATCCATTGTTCCTGGTGTGTTTGCAAGATTCTTAGCAAACTGTGCTTGGTCATAGCCAGTCATATTGGTTGCCAAAGCTTGAGCATACACATCCTTCATAGAGCTAAGCACATCAGCGCCTTGCTTACCTGTCAGAGTTATATTAACACCCTGCAAGAGTCCCTCCATACCAGACTCTGCAATTTTCTTCGCTTCATCCTCACTAAGCTTTTCCTTGACACCGAGCTTGTTCCTTTCTTGCAAAGCTTTTTCTGCATAAATTCTCGCAACTTGATCAGCATCAAGCTGAGTGCTTACAACGTATTTTTTTACTTCTGGAAGGGTTTTTATTTGAAGCGGTTTCATTTTTAGCTATCACCCCTTGTTTTGTTGTTACTGATTAGTAGAGAGTAATCATTTATAAAGCTTTCGGTTTTGTCGAGAAATGGTTTCGTCAAAAAGATGTTAAGAACAGCTAACTTAAAAGCTTTACTACCACTAATTAGTAAAAAACCAAAAGATTTATATAGATAACAACATTCGTAGCAAACAGGTGATATCTATGTCAAAACAGGTTAAGAAAAAAAACAAAGAGGTTGACGATTTTCTAAAAAGATTGCCAAAGGAAGCACAGGAAAAGATTAAGAATGCGAAGAAAACCCTGGATGCATTCAAAAACGAGCTGCTAAAAAAGTTTGACAAGTATGTTGTTGGGTTAGCTATTCTGCCACCTACACCTCAACAACCAATTCCGCAATTAACGCTTTCACCAACCATTCAATCACAGGTCATACAGACTCAAGATGCAAATAAGATAAATGCTATTGTTCTAATAGATGATTCCGATAGCAAGACAATGTCACAGTTTGAGCTGAAGACAAAACTCTCAAAAATAATAAATGAGATGGCAAAAAAGCACAACAATGATCTAATTGCTAATGTGGTGCTTCTAAATGAAATCTGGCAGAACTGTCTTGACCAGAAATACGACCTCGTGCGGCTCATAGCAATGTCATATCCCATTTATGATAAGGGCACTCTAGCAGCAATAAAGATAGCTGAGATACACAAAGAAATGGTCGTGAAAAAATTCGAGAGATA
>CAYOTZ010000060.1:0-4916 GCA_964407035.1 uncultured Methanosarcinales archaeon
TAATCCGGGCTTGGCAAAATAATAAAACTCGGCAAATCCAGAAGGCAGGATAGCAAACAGGGTTAGCCAGAGCGTAACACTTAATCTTGTGAGTATGTACTCTGTTGGTGATATTACAACAATTGAGACATTCTGACCTTTTGCCATACTTGCCAATTCTGATATCACTAAGTTACTGAAAAAGAATCCCAACACAAAAACCAGGACAGAGAGAAAGGCGAACCTCAGAAAGCGTTTTCTAAGTTCGGCTAAATGGGAAATCACAGGTTGCCTCTGGCGCATCTATCCCTTCCTCTCTTTCACATCCTCGCTACTCAGTCCACGCCTGTATTCTCTAACTGACCTGCCGAGTGCCCTTGCCAGTTCAGGTAGCTTGCTTGGTCCGAAGAGCAAAAGCACAATAAACAAAATCACGAGTATTTCAGTTGTTCCTATCATGCAATACTGATATGAACCCTCAAATTTAAATCTTTTGATAATTATACTAAACGAATAAGCTCATGTTAAGAATTTTGTTATTTCTTGCAGTTTTGTAATCCTATTCTCGTATTCAGGATGTTGTTTTTTTCTGTCTATTAACACAGCATTCAGCCCGGCATTTTCAGCGGCCCTTATATCATCTCTGTAAGAATCGCCAACAAAGATTATGTGGTCTCTTGTCACACCGCTCTTTACCACAGCATCCAGGAATATGCGCTTGTCTGGTTTTACAGCACCAACATTAAAAGAAACAATTATGGGAGCAAACCTGTTTTCCAGGTTGAATTTTTTTCTTAACACTGAGTAAACAGGAGCAGAAACATTGGATATTATGCCGAGCAGGTACTTCTTGCTGAGCAAAGGTAGGGCTTGCTTTGCATCCTCGAACATCTCAAACCTCTCTGGTGAATTGTCCTCTAATAAAGCGAGCAGTCTGTCAAGGAGCATGTTATTTGGGACAATATGAAGCTTTTTAAGAAACAGGAGTGCGGCCTCTCTGAAATCGGCAAAAGGTGTGGTCATGAACACCTTTTCGTAGAGCTTTAGAAAGTTGTAGTCCTTGTAAGACCTGTTAAGAAGCTTGGCAACTTGCCAGAATTTCGGCTCTTCCCTTTTCTCGAATATCAGCGTGTTAAAAAGGTCAAAATAAATCAGCTTTATCATTTTATTAACAAGCTGGTGAGCAGTAAGTTATTAAAATAGTTTTTGGCAATGCAATGCAATGAAATTGCCTGGAATTAAATTTCACTCGTTCTAACGAAACATTTAAAAGTGAAGCCCATTTCCAGCCCGATATGGCAAGGCTGAGAAAGTTCATAGCTTATCGCAAGCTTGAAAGGCCCTACACCAGAAAATCCAAATACAGGGAGTTGCAGTTTGTTCGTTCGTTCCCGCATGTTAAAATTGTTCGTTTTGAGCATGGCGACAAGAAAAAGAGTTACAGCAAGCATCTCATGCTCATAGCCAAGAAGAGCTTGCAGATAAGGCAAGAGGCACTGGAAGCTCTAAGGCAAACAGTCAACCGGTATTTCGAGAAGCAGATAGGCAAGAACCAGTATTTCTTTAGATTGCGAGTATACCCGTTCCATGTGCTCCGTGAAAATCCTCTGGCATCTGGTGCTGGTGCAGACAGGATGTCAACTGGTATGAAAAAGTCATTTGGCAAGCCAATAGGTATTGCTGCTCAGATAAAAGCAGGTAAGATAATAGCTGAGGTTTTTGTTACTCAAAATCAGGAAGAGAAAGCAAAGATGGGGCTAGAGCGCGGTTCAAAAAAGCTACCATGCACATACCGTATTGTTGCTGAGGATTTCTCAGGTCAAATCCAGTAGACATTGGACACCTATCCAAGTAAAAGTTATTAATTTTTTTATGCTCTTCCTTTTATGATAGAGCAAAGCTTTATCATTTTAGAGAAAATTGGCTTAAGAACAGAGCAAAAACTGTGGCAACTCGGTATACGCAACTGGAATGACTTTCTCAATGCAGCCATGCTCCCCGGGATTGGTAATCAGAGAAAGACCTATTATGACAGGATGCTGCTCAGGGCTAAACATGCACTGAACAGTTATGATTCCTCTTATTTTAACGGCTTATTGCCAAAAAGCGAGACATGGCGCCTCTATGATTTCTTCAAGAGCGATGCTGTTTTCCTTGATATTGAAACTTCGGATAAATACACAGACATAACAGTATTGAGTTTGTTTGATGGGCTTCGCAGTATGACTATGGTAAAGCACATCAACCTTGATGTTAAAAAGCTCAAGCAGCACCTCAAACGCTACAAGCTTATAGTAACATTTAATGGGCTGGCGTTTGATTCTGTAGTGCTTGAGCGTTACTATCCAGGAATATTACCCAGAGTGCCACATTTTGATTTGAGGTTTGCCTGTGCCAAATTGGGATTGACAGGCGGGTTGAAGCTCATAGAAAAGAAATTGGGCATAAAAAGGCAACCACTTGTTGCTGATATGTGTGGAAACGAGGCAGTGGGTTTGTGGCATGCTTATAGGGCAACAGGCAAACCCAACTACTTACAAAAGCTTATAGCTTACAATGAAGAGGATGCATGCAATCTGAAGTTGATAGCAGACAAATTGTATGATAAATTAAAGAATTTATACCTTAACTGGCAGACAACTCATTGAAAGCTATTATTATTGCGTCTTTAACGAGTTCTTTTGGATAGCCCTTGCTGACCAAGGATTCATACACCTGCTTGGGCTCTGAAATATCCATCTCTTTTATTAACTTTATAATCACATCTAGTGTTTCTTCTCTTAAATCTTCTGCTGTTTCACTCATCATCTCCTCTACAAGTTCTTCCTGCCACCCATTGTTCAATAAAACACCACGAATCTGTGCAGGTGAATATCCAGCTGTTAGTGTCTTCTTGATGTAGTCTTTTAGTTGCTGTTTTGCTGCTGTCCAGTCCTGTGCTGGCTGTTGTCTTGGCTCGCTGGGCTTTGTTGAACGATTGATGAAAACATAGCCAGAGATAATGCCAACAACTCCAGCTATGACCAAAAGCATAACTATAACAGTGCTTTTTCTCTTTGGCTTGGGTTCTTCTTTATTCTGTGGCTGATGACTGCATGGTTTGCAAGGTCCTCCGCAATCTATGCCCAGCTCACCCTGATTCTTTATCCCATCACTGCAGCTCGGTTGTTGAACTTGTTCGCATGGCTTGCAAGGTCCTCCGCAATCTATGCCCAGCTCACCCTGATTCTTTATCCTGTCGTTGCAGCTTGCCATCCCTGTAACTTTTGGTGTTGAGAGAGCAGCTTCTTTTAACAGTAGTTTTGCTTCACCTATATTTGTGTGGTATGCTAGTGCTTCTAAATCGCTCTGTCCATCACCATCAATATCTAATTTGGTTATAACATTGAAAGGAATTTCAAACCTCTTTGGCTCTGAAGCAATTAGCACAATTATTTTATCATTAGTTATGCCTATTACAGTTATTTCGTGGAATTGCTGTTTGTATGTAAACAGAATTTTATCGCCAATACGCATCGTGGCATTAAACCACTCATTCCTTATTGTAGCATTATAAACCTTTGGTTTGGGCTTTACATACCAGTTGGTTATGTAAGCGCCAGAGCTGCTATGATGCTTTGGCGAGCTCTTCTTAACATTAAGCTGTAAGGGTATATAGTGCTTGAAATTGTCGCTCCAGATGCTCAGGTTGATGTCAGCAACACCTTTTGCCTTTGCCTTGAAATTCCAAGATGCGTTTAGCTTGTCACCTGGCTTGAGGAATATGATGCTGATGTTGGATGCATTGATTAGCTCCAATCTGCTAGTATCATAACTCAAGTTCACGAATGCCTCGTAAATACTCCTGCTCAGGTTATTTGTTGCATTCACGCTTAGAGTTACATACTTACCTATGTAAGGGCTTGATTTTGACAATAAAATATCTATCCCTATGCTTGAGTTATAAACACTTAACTGTGCTGTGTTGTTCTTGGTGTAATTTGAGTTCACATATACAAAACTCACATTTTTAACATACGGCTTGGTTGCCATTAGCCTCCATTTAACATAGCCATTATCTGATATGTTTAGCTTTTTTATTTCAGAGTCATCCACAAGCTCCAAGCCATCAGGCAGCACTATTTTTGCAGTTAGATTGTCAAGCTGACTTGCACCATGATTTTCTATGTAAGCCTGGAGATAGAATATTTCGCCTATTTCAATATAGTTGTCAGATAGATAATATGAGTCCTGCAACTCGTATTGAGAGAGATTTAAATAAAACATGTAAGTACCCTGCCAATAATCAAAGCTATCTGTTTTGTTAAAGATATCCACATATACTCTGCAATAATCCAGATAACGAGGCGGTGCAACCACGCTCAATTCAACTGTGATATTAAAAGGCGTGGCATTAATATCTCTTGTAAATTCTGTTTGCGAATAATTTGTTAAATCGCAGAATACACTAGGGAAAAGTTCAATGCTCATATTGTGTCTTGTCAGATTGCCCGGTTTTTTAATCTGAATGGTTAGGTTAAATTTTTCTTTCAATCTCGGCTTCTGGTTTGACAGATAATAGCTTATATTTATTGGATTATAAAGGGTAATGTTTTCGGTTGTACTTCCAATATTGTTGTTGTAACTCGCATTAACCTCAAGTAGATATTTACCTTCTGTGAGGTTCTCTGGAGAGATATATTCACTATCAAATTGATAGCTTTTGTTGCCTCTTGTCAACCTAATCGAGTAGTTGATAGGTTCGTAAATACTATAGTAACCTCTAGCGTAATCTACATCTAGCTCTAAGTTAACATTAACATTGGGTTTTAAATAATAATTATAATCGTATATTGTTACTTTTAGTTTATCAGTTGCGTTAAACTCACTCTCGCCGTGGAAGCTTTTCCCTTTTGTGTCAGTGCCATAAACCAATACTTTATAAGAACCAACTGCAG
>CAYOTZ010000061.1:0-4911 GCA_964407035.1 uncultured Methanosarcinales archaeon
TCTCCTTTGTTCGTTCAAGCACAGCAGTGAACATCGTGTTCATTATGCCAATGCCACCCACTACAAGCGATATTGCAGCAACGCCAATTATCAGCATCTGAACCATGCCAAGTATTCTCAAAAAAGAGTTTACCACCTCGCGTGCTGTTTCGACAGTAAAGTTTTCCTCCCCTTCCTTAACATTGCGAAGCTGACGGAGCTTGCGCTTAATTTCCTCTGCTATTTCCTCTGGAGAATAGCCCTTAGCAACCCTTACAAAAATCATAGAGTATTCATCACCAATGCCAAAAATCTGTTTTGCCACTTTCTGCGGTATCCTCACGATTAGGTTATGGATACCTGTGCTTGCCTTTGACTGGATACCAACTACCCTGAATGTTTTATCCCTTATTATTAAGCTGTCCCGAGTCGTTATATTCCTGTCAAAGAACCTTATCGCAACAGCATAACCGACAACAGCTTCATACCTTGAGTTGGATTTTAGTTCTCTGCCTTCCATAATGCTAAAGAAACCGATACGCTTTACATTGTATATTGTTTTTGAATCTGTTGGCATTCCGATTATGTAAGCCATTGCTGCCTGGTCCCTGAATTTTATCATCTCCATAGTGGATGTCATCCCGCCAGCAAACTCTACACCGTGAATCTGTCTAATTGCTGACAATTCCTTGTTGGTGAGTTTGTCAATGCTCAAGCCAGAGCTGAAAGGACCTGCAAGAGAACCACCGGGCTGCACAATAATCCTGTCAGAACCAACTGTCTCAAATTCTGACATTATTGCGTCTTGCAAGCCCTGACTTAAAGAGATTAAACTTACCACAGCAGTCATACCTATGAATATGCCAAGTAAGGTTAACCAGCTGCGTAACCTACGCCTCATCAGATGCTTCATCACATAAACAAAATAATCTTTTAACATATTACTCGTACCTCAATGCGTCTGCTGGTTTCAGCTTGGAAGCCCTGAAAGCAGGCAGAACACCGCTCACACACCCAACGACAAACGAAAACGCCAGAGAGCCAATTATGAGATAAGTAGGAAAATAGGCTTTTAGATAGTCTAATCCAAGAGCAATAGAGGTTGCTTTCTCAATAAGCTTGCTCAACGACACGCCTAGCAATAGCCCAAGCACACCACCAATTAGTCCAAGCAGTCCTGATTCTATGAGAAAAATAGTAAGTATGTCTCTGTTTCTCGCGCCGATTGCTTTCATTATGCCAATCTCCTTTGTTCGTTCAAGCACAGCAGTGAACATCGTGTTCATTATGCCAATGCCGCCAACCACCAAGGATATAGCCGCTATGCCCAAGAACACAATCTGCACGACATCAAGTATAACTCCATATGACTTTATCAGTTCCTCCATTGTGCTTACAGAGAAATCCTCCTCACCTTTTTTCAAATTTCTATTTCTTCTCAAGGTATCTTCAATACTGCCGGCAACCTTTGCAACACCCACACCGGACAGTGCCTGAGCTATTATTAAATCATAGCTGTTGTTCTTTTCAAGTATGCTTGAAGCAGTATCTAAAGGAACATAGATTGAAGAATCATCCTGAGAGTTGCCAAATGCTCCAAGCAGCCCGACCACTCTAAAAGTGTAATTCCTAATTAGGAGGTTGTTGCCTAATGCAACTGGTTCGCCAAAGATGTGGCCATTGTAAAGCTCTCTGGCAACCAATGCCTTGTATTTATCGTTTTTTCTAAGGTCCCTGCCCTGAACAATCTCAACATTCTGCATGCTTTCAACAACAATTCTTGACTTATCTGTTGGCACACCAACCAGCCAAATATATTTGTGCTTGTTGTTGAACTCCGAGCCAACAACACCATAAATCAATCCGCCAGCTTCCTTTACCCCATTCACTCTTCTAATAGCATTTAGGTCATCGTCTGTGAGCTTCACCCCACCAATGCCTGTCATGCCCAACATTCCCTGGGAGCCGCCAGGCATTATAATAATCTTATCAACACCCATTTCAGAGAACTCCTGGTTCATTGCATTCTGCAAGCCCTGGCCCAGGGCGACCAGAGAAACAATAGCAGCCACGCCTATGAAAATACCAATAATGGTAAGCCATGACCTTAATCTGCGCCGTCTGAGGTTACGAACAGCTACAAGCAGGTAATCAAACAACATTTTATACCTTAGCAAGCTTGCGTTTCCTGTAACCCCTGTAAGCTAACAGTGCTATAACAAGCAGTATTACAACAACAAAGACCACACTGGTGTTGCTCTTCTTAATCAGCCCGTATTTAAATGCCTCTTCTTTTGTAAAGACAGGAACATTGACAATATAGCTATCTCTGTAATCATTGCTCAAAGCATCCTTATAGGAAAGTTCAACAGGCAGTTTCAGCATAGTAGTATTCTCTTTCAGGTACAGTACGAATTTAGCTGTTTCGTAATCGTCTGAATCAAGATTGCCAATATACTGCTTGGCACCTTCTATAATAACATAGTTGTCCTGCTTGTTCAACTCAAGTGTCAAGAACTTTACATCTGTTTCACCGTTGTTCACAATGCTGATTACAACCTTGCCTTTTGTTCCAGGAGTTAGGACATCTGATTCCTCTAACTCCACCATCAAACTCGGCTTGCCCCCAATTTCTAAGCCAAGGACATCGCTCTTCGTGTACTTGGTGTTCTGAAGGTCTGTATACTGGAGCGTGATGGGTATCTTGTAAAGCTTGGAGTCTGCATTAGGGTCTGCGCGAAGGGCAAACTCAAGCGTTTCATGCTGACCAGGCAGAAGTTGCTTTATTCTTTTTTCAGATAGCTCGCCATAAGGCACAAATGGCACATCTGCACTAGCCAAATTGAGCGAAAGCGTCAAATCCTTTACCGTAGTGTCACCCTGGTTGCTGAGATCAAAACGAACCGCTACGATATCACCCGCATGAACAATCTTGGGTTGAACATCTATATTGTCGACGAAAACCTGGTCATATATAGCTCTAACGCTTACACTGAACTCCATTTCTGTCCACGAGTCACTGCCTGCATACTTGTAAGCCATTTTTATCTTGTTCTCTCCCTCAACAGCATTGTCAGCCACCCGCACTCTGTACTTTACAATAAGTCCATAATCCTCGCTTATGCCGGGCCAAATATTGCCTATGTACTTTTCAGCGTCCCTTGGAGTGTCAAGAGAAAATGGAAACTCTGGCTCTAATTTCACATATAACTGTGCTATGTTCTCTTCGCCAAGGTTTTCTATTTTGAAACGCAGTTCCACATATTGACCAGGATTTGCCGGGTCTGGTTCCTGGTTCACTAGAGTAATTTTAAGCAGACCTGGTGAGGTACTAGCAGAAACTATTCCAGCGAACAACAAAAACAAAACAAAACTCAGTTTTATCATTTTCATCTTGCATCCCCTCCAATAATCTTACCGTCTCGAATATGCACAATTCTATTGGCATATTTTGCTATGTTAGGATCGTGAGTAACAAGCACAATCGTTTTTTGCTGCTTTTTGTTGAGTCTTACAAAGTAATCCATAATCATTTTTCCAGTAGTTGTATCCACATTACCTGTTGGTTCATCCGCGAGTATAACCTCTGGATTGTTAGCCAATGCTCTTGCAATAGCAACCCTCTGTTGTTGGCCACCTGAAAGCTCGTTAGGATGGTGAAGCATCCTGTCCTTCAAACCAACGAGTGCGAGTAGTTCTTTTGCCATGTTCAGTCGCTTAATGTAAGGAACATTCTGAAAAGCCATTGGAAGCATAACATTCTCCAATGCAGTTAGCGTTGGTATCAGATTGAACTGCTGAAAGACAAACCCAATTTTCTTGCCACGAATCTGCGCAAGATCGCTCTCCATAAGGGTTGCTATGTTAATGCTCTCCAAGTATATTTCACCCCTGGTAGGCAAATCAAGGCATCCAATAAGGTTCATGCATGTGGATTTGCCAGAACCAGAAGGGCCCATAACTGCAACAAACTCATTGCGAAAAACCTTGAAATTAACACCACGAACCGCCTCAACAGAAACCTTGCCGAGTTGATAGATTTTCCATACATCCTTCAACTCAATCACACAATCCTCTTTTTTCTTCATTTTAAGCCATCGATAATTTTCTTTTCATACTATCCATTATTTCCTTTAAGGCCTTGTTAACGAATTTGATCTCTTTATAATACTTTTCGATTTTTTTTAGTTGATAGGTAGCTTTGCTATCCAAATTCTGTTTTTTTGATTGTCCTAGTTTCGGTATCTCCAAAAGTAACCTTTCAGTAAGTTGTATTTTTGAAGCAACGATTTTCAAGAAGGTAGAAGAAGGAAAGGAATCATCAATAAAAAAATATATCTTCTTGGAGCCCGGGTTCCGAGTTTTTTTTATCATACCAAGCTGCTCAATAAACTTGAGTTTGGTGCATATAGAAGAAACAGAGTATCCAAGCTCTTTAGCAATCGTCTCCATAGTAACAGGCGAGGGCTGGAGATACAAAAAAGCTACAATAGAAGATATGTCCTCATGTACACCGACAAACGATGCGTTTTGTCTGAACAAGCTTATGAATTCCTTCTCGATTTTGTTCATTCTAAATGTTAAGAATTTTCTGAATATTTAAAACTTTCGGAACGGGTTGCGCTTGCTTTTCTGTCGCTCTCTAAAGAATTCCAACATAAAACAGTATTCTTCTTCGGAAACATCTCTAATTAATATTAATCCCTTATCTGTAAAGCCGTGAGTGAAACCAAATTTGGAAGGGTTAACTTCAAAGTAATCTGTATCAAGTCTTGCTTCCAAATCGCCAGAGAAAGATGCAACAATTCCATTAGAGATATCAACGGGTCTTACACAGCAAAACTCTATACTTTTGAGCATTTCAGTTTGCTTTCTGAATTTCTTTGCATATTTGTACAACCTCATATTATGAGCTGCTAAATCTGTGCCTTC
>CAYOTZ010000062.1:0-4889 GCA_964407035.1 uncultured Methanosarcinales archaeon
TGTTCTCGTTGCCTTGACCAGCGCATCTGGCAAACCATTGACAATCATATGACATATCCATAATGCCCAATATAAAAAACTTTGCATTAACGAACTTACTCGGTTAATTCCAATTGAAGTGCTTGGGCAGCAGCTTGGACAGTAACAACCCTGTAATGTGGATTGTAAGAAGTAGAATACACTTTTGAATGATGCAAAGGCGAAAATCCCTTATTACATTGCTCGAATTCTGCCAATTCTTTTCGGGTTATACCCCATTCTTTATGAGATTCAGCAATAAGCTTGAAATTTTCCCAATACTCAATGAAACGTCTTGTTTGTTGTTCTAAACTCCCGAAGTAATTACAACTATAGTGCATTGCTGCTATGAGCTGTTTGGGTGAGTAACCAAGTTGCTTAAAGGGCAGCAGGTTTACCCTTGCAACCTGTCTGTTAGGGGAGATGATTTCTATCATGGCTTCTGATGATTGTCGATAGCTCAAATCTAAAAACTCCCTCAAAAGTGTTTCTTCAAAGCCCTTATGCATGATATGGTGAACACCGAAAGATGCCTGATACAGCAACTTGTAAAAATCAACAAGCTGCATCTTCTGCCTTAGCTCAAAATGGGCTACAAGAATTTCTTCCAGAGCTCTGCTTACGTTATTCATTGAATTGCTCTGCTATCCTGAGTAGCCTGTTGTATTTGGCAGTGCGTTCTGACCTGCACGGAGCGCCGAGTTTTATCTGACCGCAACCAAGAGCCACAGCGAGGTCTGCTATGAATGTGTCTTCTGTTTCACCAGAGCGATGGCTCACCATAACCTTCCAACCGGCACTGTAAGCCAGCTTGGCTGCTTGTATCGCCTCGGTAAGCGTGCCTATCTGGTTGAGCTTTAAGAGTAGTGAGTTGCACGCTCTCTTCTGGATTGCTATCTTAAGCCTCTCAGGATTGGTAACAAGCAGGTCATCGCCAATAATCTGTAGTTTATCGCCCAATCGTTCTGTTAACATTCTAAAACCCTCAAAGTCATCTTCAGCAAAAGGATCTTCCAAAGAGTAAATATCATAGATGCTAACAAGCTTCACCCAGTAACCAACAAGCTGCTCTCTGGTGAGCGATTGCTCCAGCACATAGCTCTCGCCATTATAAAAATAAGAAGCCGCAGCGTCTATAGCTAACCTGAGTCTGCCCTGATAACCGCTCTCCTTTATCGCTCTTTGGAGAAGCTCAAGGGCGTCTTCTGCTGATTTTATCATAGGTGCAAAACCGCCCTCATCACCCACATTGGTAGCTGACTTACCATACAACTTTAACAGTAAACCCTTAAGTGTATGATAAACCTCAGAAACAGCCCTCATCCTTTCCTTGAACTTTTCAATACCAATTGGCACAATCATAAACTCTTGGATTTTGAGCTCGTTATCTGCGTGCTGACCCCCATTAATCACATTAGCAAAAGGGCACACCAGCTTGGGGGTGGTAGCTGCAAGCTCTGCAAGGTAATGATAGAGCTGTTTGTCCTGTGCCATAGCAGCAAGCCGTGCTGCACACATACTCACACCAAGAATGGCATTAGCCCCAAGCGCTGATTTGTTCTGTGTGCCGTCAAGCTTGATCATCAGCTCGTCTATCTCTTTCTGTTTTCTTACATCCAATCCAACTATGTGTTGGCCTATCTTAGCCACATTTCTTACAGCACCCAAAACACCTTTACCGTGATACCTAAAATCGCCGTCGCGCAGCTCTAATGCCTCGTGAACGCCGGTAGATGCTCCAGATGGCACTATTGCTGTTGCTCTGTGTGTTGCTGTGTGAATCTCAACCTCAACAGTAGGATTACCTCGCGAGTCAAGCACTTCACGTGCAAACACATTTTTAATCGCAAAATCAGGCATTTTTACTCACCCTATGTAGCTCCTTTCTTTTATACCAATAGAGGGCTTTGACTTCAGCTCTGACAGCTCCTTTGCTCTCGCCTTTTCTACAAGCTCTAATTGCTTAATCTCTTTGTCGAATTTGTCAAGTTTTAACCTTAATCCAAGCTTGTTTATCAATACACTGAGTAGCGCTCTCGCCTCTTTAATACCTATGTGCAAGGGGTGTGCGTAACTATCTGCCAATAGTGCTACCGCCTTTATATCATATTTCTTGGCGAGAGCTACCAGCAAACCAGTAACACCGATTATATGGCCCACGATGCCTGTCAGCTCATTCTTCAAGTTCTGGTCAGCAAACCAGTCAACCGCCTCTTTACAATTGCCTGTAATGAACACCTGTGGCTCATCAATTGGTTGAGGGTGTCCTATTCCACCAAGTGTGATTATCTGTTTAACCTCAAAGCTCTTGCATATTTCTAGCACTGTCTCAACAAAGGAATGACATGAGTATTCATCTACTGGTTGCATGTCCCCTGCCAATAGCAACACATCATGCCTCTTGCCTTTTAACGCATATATACCTAATTTGGGTAGCTCGACAATGTTCTGCTTGTTAATGAACACAGTATGCGGCATATACTGTGAATAGAACTCATAGAAGAGTTGGGGCCTTAGCTGCTCAATAATGTAATCAACAGCAAGCTTGCCAACATTCCCTATCCCTGGCAAGCCCTCAACAAGCACAGGGCTGCGAATATGTTTGGGTTTGCTTATTGTTGTAACCTGCCAGGTCATAACCTTGAATGAGCTAGTTGGAATTTAAAAAACTTGTGTTACGTTAAGGATTTAAATAATGCTTCATTTATAACATTATGAAACCAAAGAAAGCTAACGAGCTTAGCTTTAATAACCATTTGTGGCGCGGCTCTGACAATAGGATTTATCTTGACTCTGTAGCAGAACTCGGACTCGCAGAAGATATGTTCTACAGGTACATTAATGAATCAAAAGGCAAGCTACCTCATTACTTTCTCGTGCCAGGCAGGGGTGCTTATTCATGGTTCTACTCCTTGTATCCGCACATAGTTCGCTATGCAAAAGCAAACAACAAGAGGCCACCAAAATTCGTGCCATTCATCAGCAGGTCCTACCAGGGACAGGGAGAGCAACATATGGTTGAGATTTTTGGTTTAGAGAGATATGTGGGTAGTATAATTACAGATGACACAGAACTTGTAGTAGTGGAAGATATCGTGGACACTGGCAATACTTTTGCTGCACTTCTCGAGTATCTAAGCTCAAAAGGCGTGCAGCCGAGCGTTAAACTGCTCGCGCCAATAGCCAAATATCCCAAGTATTTTGAAAAGCATCCTGAACTTGAGAAACTTGTCATATTTCCATATTATATTGACTCAAACAAGAACAATGGGAATCACGCCTGGATTGTATTCCCAACAGAAATAAGCGACCCCCCTGCTTCTGAGATAATCCAACTTATAAAGAACAAGCGCTGCGGAATTTACCAAGCGCTTCTTGGCGAACAGAGGGGATGGGGTTTGAGCAATATTAATGGCAGCTTTATGCCGAATGAGCTTCTCAGAGCAGGCTTTGTTCTAGCAAGGGTATATATAGAGAGCTATGGCATACCTGACAATGTTTACACAATCTGGCCAGACCATAATTTTGATGAGCTTAGGATAGTAAACTCTGTGCCTGGAGTTGTATGTTGTGATGTGTTCAGGGCTTGGAGCAAGATTTCAGCTGTGTTGTCTGGCTCTGACAAAAATGTAAGCAATAACAATGTCGGATTTTATCTAATAACAAAAGGCCCTGAGAAAGAATTCAAGTTACAGGGCAAACGCTCAAAGCCGAGTGAAACAGCTTTTGTGGTAGCCAACGAGCTACCAGATATGTTGAACAGGAAAAAGCTTGAGGATATGATAGGCACGAGCAAACTCACAACAGCAGCCATATTTTATACAGTAGGCAATAATAAACCAGACATCTATTTGCATGCAAAATTCTAAATCAAACCCTGCTGATTTCTCTGACTCTCTTTTGCTTTTCTCCTGTAATCAGCATACTTGTCCTTAGGCGAGAATTTGGGTGGTTGGGCTGGTATGCAAGCACCACCACAAACCCTGCATTTTTCAGTGAGATTGTAGCTACCGCAAGAGCCACACTTCAGAATGTGTTTAGCCATTCTTTTAAGACACCCTCTGAAATTCAAATGTATTGTTCTGATTTGTGAAAAAACCCTGTAACGAGTTTAGATAGTTCTTCAGGATTTTTTCGCATTTCTCGTAATCATCGGCAGTTATTTGGAGATAGTATGTTCCGCCGCCTTCGTATCTCAGCTTTACACTATTACCGTGCTTTTTGTTTGTCTCTTTGAACGCTCTCCTTATAAGCTTCACGCCCTCTGGGTCATATGTTGATATTTTTAGATGACCTTTGATAACAGCCATAGGCGGTTTTATGTTCTCTTTTATCTCTTCTTCCAATCTCGCCCTAATTTTCTCTGGGATATCTATATTGGCTAACTTGAGCTTCCCCTTACTGAACTCGAGGAATGCGTCATACAAATAATCATAGTCCTTTAGCAATACGCAAGCAATCTTTTCATACAGCACTCTCGGTTCCAACTTGAACTCATTTGCTATGTGCTCAACTATCTTCTCTGCTCGCTTTTCCTGTGAAATCTGGTTGTTTTTCTCGATTCTCTCGCGTTCAGTTACACGCCTCAAACTCAAATCAACGTGGCGTTTCTGAGGATCAACCCTAAGCACTTTGCAAACCACGAACTTACCCTCACGAACATAGTCACGAATGTTCCTAATCCTGCCTGGCGCAATTTCAGAGATATGAATCATACCTTCAATTCCGTACTCCAAGATATAAACGAATACAGAATGATAATGAACCTTCTTGACTTCGCATAGCAAAAGCTCACCTTCTTCAGGTAAGCCATTGCGTCTCAACATCATCAGTCAAGCACCTCTAGAATACTACACCTCACATCTGCTTTA
>CAYOTZ010000063.1:0-4833 GCA_964407035.1 uncultured Methanosarcinales archaeon
AGCAGAGTATTACAAAAGGAAGCTTAGTGGAATACCCGGAATTAAACTACCAAAAACAGTGCCAGGAAACACTCATAGCTGGTTTGTATTTCCTATAAGAGTGAGTGAAAATATCCGAGACAAACTAATTGAGAGCCTAAAAGATAAAGGAATACAAACAAAAGCCTATTTCTATCCTCCCATTCATCTCCAACCATTTTACAGGAAAATGTTTGGTTTCAAAGAGGGCGATTTTCCTATTGCGGAAAAGCTCAGTAAAACAACTCTCATATTGCCATTTTATACAGATATTACTGAAAAGGAAATAACCGAAGTAGCATCTATTCTCAAAAAATTAATGGTGGAATTAAATGGGTAACAACTATTTTAAAGACAAGGATATTTTAGTGACAGGCGGAGCAGGTTCTATAGGAACTGAAATTGTTAAACAACTCATTCAGTTTAAACTCAAAAGGCTTAGGGTATTTGATAATTCAGAATCAGCATTATTTAGAATTAATCAGCGACTCCATTCAAAAAATCTCAGGTTTTTGGTCGGTGATATAAAAGATTACCCACGAGTTCTCAGAGCGATGAATAAGGTTGATATAGTGTTTCATGTAGCAGCCTTAAAGCATGTTCCTTTTTGTGAGTATAATCCCTTTGAAGCGGTAAAAACCAATGTATTGGGTACGAAAAATGTAATAGAAGCAGCGATCAACAACGGTGTTAAAAAGGTTGTAGCCATTTCGACAGACAAAGCAGTTAACCCAATTAATACTATGGGCGCCACTAAGCTATTAGCAGAAAAGCTTATATTATCCGCACCAGTGGGTTTCTCACACACAATTTTCTCCTGTGTTAGATTTGGGAATGTGATGGACAGTGACGGTTCGGTTATTCCAATTTTCAGGGAACAGATTCGTGCAGGCGGGCCTGTAACAATAACATCTGAAGAGATGACACGCTTTTTTATGTCAAAGAAGGATGCTGTAAAACTTGTACTCAAAGCAGCTGAGATTATGAAAGGTAGTGAAATTTTTATACTCAAAATGAAAGCATTGAGGATAGTTGACCTGGCAAAAGCCATGATAGAAGAACTTGCCCCAAAAGCGGGTTACAAACCAGAGAAAATAGAATTCAAAACTATAGGTATACGCCCTGGCGAAAAGCTCCATGAGAAATTGATGACGAGAGAAGAATGGAGAAATGCTAAGGATATTGGTGATATGTATATAATCCAGAAGGATTATACAAATGATAGGCCATTAAAAAAGAGTTTGAGTTCTAACAACAGAAGGTTTCTCTCTATAGATGAAATAAAGTCATTGTTGAGAACTGAAGGGATAATTTAACGCTTTGTTTGTTTTTTTACATAAATAAACTCAGCTGGTTCTATAATTTTTAAGAGTAACCCACACAAAATATAAATGCTCCCTGCTACAGTAGAACTAAAAAGCATGTTCAAAAAGCCAGAATAATGTAGCAAGCGGTTCATAAAGAGTAATACAACCACAAAGATGACTGCATTAATGCTAATCTTAAAGAATACAGAAGGATTGAACCTAGGTTTTATTATATAGACGAGTTTATGAATTGAAGCTACCATCATGTATAGATAGCTCAAAGTGGTTGTAATAGCTGCACCGACCATTCCGTATTTAGGGATAAGAATTAGATTTAGAATTAAATTAAAAAATGCAGCAGGCAGTATAATTTTAGTTGCCTCTTGAGGTTTCCCAATCCCGGATAACACTGATGTATTGATTTTAAATATAGAAACTAAGATAACCCCAAAAGCAAGAATTTTAAGAGGCACTGCACCCGAAATGTAAGACCTGCCAAAAAGGACACCCATAATTGTGTTAGCGTAAAATATTAGCAAAAGTGAAGCAGGGATAGCAATAAAGAGTCCATACTTATACACAAGCTGTATACCTTGAACAAGTCGCTTTCTTGACCCTTTAGCCCATAATTCCGATGCAATGGGAAGGAAGACAAGAGCAATTGATGTTGCAAAGTAGGTAATAATCAGCGCAGTAGGCAATACTGTGTTGTATATTCCAACCTCACTAAGGGACCTGTAGGCAGTAAGTAAGAGTACATCTAAATAACCAACAAAAGTGTATCCGACAGAATTAAGCATCGATGGCAAGGCAAACCTTGTGAGTTTCCAGAATAACTTTTTTGATAGATGGAGTGGCATATGAAATTTTGAGAAGCAGTTTCTTAGAGGGACAAAGAATAACACAAAGGAAAACATAGCAATAAGATTTGCATACACAGGCATAAGCACATTCTTAAATTGAAAGAGTAGCGCAAAACCGAGCACAGCTATAAAGAACAAAGCTTTCTGACCAAGATAAAGCAAAGCAACTGAATACATTTTTCTAAAACCTGTCAATATATTTGTAACTAAGTTCATAACTACAGAAAGAAAAATCCAAAGCGAAGTGATATAAAGTAAGTAAACAGCATCTGGATGTTTAAAGTAATAAGTAGCTAAACTAGGTGCAAGCACCATTAGCACTCCCACAACACTCAGTCCAAGCAAAAACTTAACAAGAGCTACAATAACAATTGAAGCATATATGCTTTGATATCGCTTAAGAGCGCGAAAATGTGAGATGTACTTCACGAGAGCATTGCCATATCCCAAGTCTGTTAATACACCAACAAAGAGAACCGTGGTAAAAACAGAGTAGAACAAACCAAACTCTTCCGGAGAAATAACACGAGAGAGTAGAGCTCTTGTAAAATACCCAAATAGGTTTGCAAGTATCAATGAGACGAAAAGAAAACCTGTGTGTTTAGCAGCTGTTTGATAGTAAGTTTCCATTCGCGAACAACTATCACTCTAGGATTTAAATATGTTTCCAACCAATTAAAATTAAAAAACATACAGATTTAGATTTGATGGTATTGCTTAAACCATTCCAAGAACAGCTTCATACCTTGCTCAAGCTTTGTTCTCGGCTGATAACCCAGCAGCTTCTTGGCTTTTGCAATGTCAGCATAAGTTACCAAAACATCGCCTTTTGGAATGGGTCTTTCTACAATTTTTGCTTTTTTACCGGTGAGACGCTCTATCGTTGTTATAAACTCGTTCAAGCTAACAGGAGCGCTATTCCCAAGGTTAATTATCTCATAGCCAAGCGGCTTCTCTATGGCTGCCACTAACCCAGCAATTATATCAGTTATATAAGTGTAATCACGCTTTGTTGTCCCGTCGCCAAACCTTGTTATCGACTTGCCCTCAAGGATCAATTTAACAAACTTATAGGGAGCCATGTCCGGCCTGCCCCTTGGTCCATAAACAGTAAAGAATCTCAGGCAAGTAACATTCAAGCTGTAGAGATGGTGATAAACATAGCACAGCAGCTCGGCTGAGCGCTTGGTGGCTGCATAGGGGCTTATCGGCTTATCGACTGGCTCTTCTTCTCTGAACGGCACCTTGCTCCTATAACCGTAAACAGAAGAGGAAGATGCAAACACAAAATTAGCAACCTTATGCTTAACAGCCAATTCCAGTAGATTAATAGTGCCTATAACATTTATCTCTGCATAAGCTCTTGGATTTTCAACAGATGCCCTTACACCTGCTTTTGCAGCAAGATGCGCCACAAACTCTGGTTTATACTCCTGAAACAGCCCTGCTAAGCCATCTGGCTCTCTGATATCCTGCCGGCAGAATACAAAGTTCGGGTTTCTCTTGAGCAAATCAAGATTACACTTCTTTTGCTTCACATCATAGTAAGGGTCGAGATTATCAACGCCCACTACCCTATAGCCAAGCTCCAGGAGTTTCTCTGAAAGGTGGCTGCCTATGAAACCGGCAGCACCAGTCACCAAGATAGTTTTCATCTCATGAGGTTTATTTAGGCATATTTAAAAAATAATCGGTTACACCAAAAGCTTTTATACACTGTAATAACTGCCACTCAAAATTAAACTCACAATCGAGATTTCAAATTAGGTTAAGACACGCTTAAAAAGAGTGTGTCCGAGAATAAAGGATTTGAGGGCATGAAGCTTATATTGTATATATTCTCACACAGCTAGCCAACAAGCTGAGAAAAGAGCAGAAGTCAAGCATGACAAAAGAAGAAGAGCAAGTAAAGGCAAAGTTGAGGAGCCTCGGCTACTTAGAATAGTGTCAATCTTATTTATGTTTTGACTACACAATTTGACAAACACTTTATATTGGACTGGATAGCCATACAGCCACTAAATTAAAACTCTATGCCATATCTCGCTTGCTTGCCAGTATCGTAAGGGTGCTTGATTTTCTTCATAAATGTAACATAATCTGCTCTTGCTATTAGCTGCTCAGGAGCTTCTCTACCTGTCAGCACAAGCTCACATTTTGCTAAGTTAACCAACTCAAGCATCTCTTCTTGGCTTATAGCACCAAGCCCCAGTGCAGTGAGCGCTTCGTCTAGCACAATCAAGTCATAACTATCAGCAAGCTTGGCCGCCTTTGCCAGAGCTTCTCTACAGCTTTCTCTAACATTATTTGGTATTTCCCTTTTTCTATAGAATTTTCCATCACCAAAAGCAAAACAGGTAATGCCAAGTTGCTTTAGCTGCCTAATCTCAGAAGATGAGCCATCTTTGAGAAACTGAATAAATGCCACTCTGAGTTTGGCACCCTGTGCCCTAACAGCCAAACCAACTGCAGATGTTGTCTTACCCTTGCCATCACCATAGTATAGATGAAGAGAAGCACGCATATTAACCACACTCAGAATAGCCGCAATTTGGGCAGACAATACAGCCCTCAATAATGCTGAGCATTGTGCCGCACTCAGGGCACTCTGGTGCCAGACCTTTTTTTATTATTTCCTTGGTTAC
>CAYOTZ010000064.1:0-4831 GCA_964407035.1 uncultured Methanosarcinales archaeon
TATTTCGCCTCTCCAAAGGACTCGATTGCTTCTGTGCTAAGAATGTTCAGGGAGTTTCATATCTCGAGAATGCCTGTAGTTGAGAATGGCGAGCTTATTGGCATTATTACACTTCATGACATAATTGAGAAAGTTCTTAATGCAAAGGAAAGGCCGAGTTTTGGCCATATAATAGATGAAAAGGGCTCTGTGCTCGAGTTGCCTGTTGAGAATGTGATGAATTTTCCTGTGCATACCTGTAAGATAGACACCACTGTAAGAGAAGTAATCAATACAATGTTGGAATGGGGTATAAACAGTATTGTTGTTATTGACGACAGGAACAAGGTTATAGGAATAGTGACAAGGCGCGACCTCCTTGAGCCAATATCAGAGCAGAGAGAAAAACTCATTTATCCAATTATACAATTCAGTTCAAAGATTGAAAACCTGCCAAAATTTAGGTTGGCAGAAATAATAAAGAGGTTTATCTCTAAATATTCAGCCAAGCTGCATAACTCAAGATTCTACATATATATGACAGAACATAAGGAAACCCTAAAAAACCAGCACTTGATATACACGAGGTTGAAGTTGAGCTGCAATTTGGGACTTTTCCATGTCAGAGCTGAGGGCTGGGGTCATGATAACTCGCTGAGGAATGCATTGCTCAAATTGGAAAAAGAACTGTTCAAGAGAGCGGCTAGGCATGCAAAAAAGCTGAAGAGAGCTGAGAAACAACAGCTCTTGGATTATATTGAGATAGAGAGCTTAAGTTAAATTTTATGCTTTCTTTCTTTTAACATTATAAGGGCATCTTGCCGTAGTAATGTCGCTTGATATTGTCATGTAACAGCCAATTCTCTGTCAATGTAAATTCATTATTAATAGAATTTAGAAGCTCTTCAAGTTATGAATTGCTGATATTCGAAACTATTCCTATGGAATTTTAGATAAAGAGAGCTCGTATCAGCTCTATCAAAAGCAAAATTTCACAATTAACACAAGCAAGCTACCAAACTTTTTTAAATCAATGTTGATTTGAGTTAAGCATGGTGCTTGAAAAGCTCGGTAGTTCTCTTCGCAGTGCATTGGATAAAGTAGCAAAAGCACTATTCGTAGACAAAAAGCTCGTGAACGAGCTTATCAAGGAGCTTCAGAGGGCCCTTATTCAAGCGGATGTAAATGTTAGGTTGGTAATGGAGCTTTCTGAAAGAATCAGGAAGCGTATGTTTGAGGAAAAGATACCTGGAGCAATTCCAAAGAAGGATTACTTGGTCAAGGTGGTTTACGAAGAACTAGTAAAACTAATGGGCGATAAGTCGAAACAGCTTGAAATAAAAAAGAAGCCCACTATAGTAATGCTTATTGGCCTATTTGGCTCAGGTAAAACCACAACAGCTGGAAAATTAGCAAAATATTACAAGAAACGGGGTTACAAAGTCGCTGTTGTCCAGACAGATACCTACAGGCCAGCTGCTTATGAACAGCTTGAGCAGCTTGCCAAAAAAGTAGGTGTAGTGTTCTATGGTAACAAAAATGAGAAGGACGCAATAAAGATCTGCCAGCAGTTAAAACCCAAAATTTCTAAATACGACTTGGTAATAATTGATACTGCTGGTCGTGACGCCCTTTCTGATGACTTAATTAAAGAAATAGAAAAGTTGACAGTGTGCTTCAAACCTGACGAGCGTTTGCTTGTCATATCAGCAGATATTGGCCAGGCTGCGCAAAGGCAGGCTGAAGAGTTCCATAAAAGTTGTAAGATTACTGGTGTAATTGCTACCAAGATGGACGGCACTGCTAGAGCAGGCGGTGCCTTAACTGCCTGTGCTGCCACCTCTACTCCTATTGTGTTTATTGGTGTGGGTGAAAAGCTTAATGATTTGGAACTCTTCAGACCCAAAAACTTTGTTGGCAGGTTGCTTGGTATGGGTGATATTGAAACCCTGCTTGAGAAAACAGAGGAAGCAATATCTCAAGAAAAAGCAGAGGAGCTTGGCAAGAAGTTCCTTTCCGGCGAGTTTAACCTTATAGACCTTTACGAACAAATGCTTGCCATGAAGAAAATGGGGCCCTTGAACAAACTTCTTGATATGATACCTGGTATGTCAAAGCTCCAATTACCAAAAGACTTGTTGGAATCTCAGGAAGGGCAGCTTGAAAAATGGAAACATGCAATGGACTCAATGACAAAGTTTGAATTGGAGAATCCTGAGAATATAAGCCTCTCCAGAGCTGAAAGAATTGCTAAGGGTTCTGGCACTTTGGTTTCTGATGTGAGACAGCTTGTTAAGCAGTACAAGAAGGCAAAAAAACTCACTAAGTATTTTAAGGGTAGCAAACCAGACAAGAAACTGGAAAAATTAATGAAAAAAATAGGTATTGGAGCTTAATGGTAAAGTGAGCTTACCAGAAGCCCTATTATGAATCCTATAACAAGTGCCAACATAAAGTTCAATAGCTCATCCTTGAATTTAGGTCTTTCAACAAAACTCTCTACCTTTTTAACAATCTCTGTCGGCTTGACTGCGGTTTTCTTTTCTTCTGTGGGTTCTTCCTTTTTTGTCTCTGTTTTCAGCTCTTTGGTATGCTCAACCTCTGCTAGTTTTTGGTCTTCAACCTCTACCTCTTTTTCTGCAGGTTTTAGTTCCTCTATTCTCTGATGAATCAACCTATACATTACATCCTGCTGCTTTACATCCATTATCCTGTCAGCAAGTATGCTATCACCAACAGAGTATTTTACCCAGTTGGCAAAGTCATTTCTCTGTTCATTCACATGGTGGCTGAAAACACCAGAGGGCATGTCCTTTAGTGCCTCAAGAAGCTCTTGTAGGTTATGCAGTTCTCTGCCGTCTACCAGCTTGAAAACCTCTTCTGGCTTAACATCAGTCAGAATGAATGCTTGGCCTGTCATTTAAACCACCCCTTTTTTGTTTAGTATGAACGATTGTTTTATGAACACTTAGCCCAACCTTTGAGCTGAATGATTTACCACATTCTTTGCATATATACTTTTTAAAGTTTTTGGTTCTATGTTTAACCACAAGGAATTTCAGCAACTCTATTTGGAAGTCCTTTTTGTCTTTCAGCTCTCTCAATCTTTCAGCAAGCTTCTTCTCTTTAAATACATAATCAATCCAGTTGGCAAAGTCGTTTTTTAGCTCATTTACATGTCTTCTAAATATCTCATCTTCAATGGAATCCAGCTTCATAGCCAACTCTTTTATGTTTTTTAGCACACCTCCATCTTCAAGGTAAAAGTACTTTTCTGGTTTAACCATATATCTCACCCCTTTTTGTTATATTGAGCTTGAATTCAGTTGCCTTAGGGCTTGAAATTTTTTTTCTATTCGCTTTCTCCACTCTTAGTATTAGGTCATTAAGTATATTCATAAAGTTAATGTAAGCGTCGTAAGGTGAATCATAAGGGTTAAAGTATTTATGGACATCACCATCGTTGAACCACTTGGTACACATATAGTAGAAATGGTCTGAGGTTTGAAGCTTTCGCCAGTCCTCAATTATCTTATTATCTTTGGTGCTCAAAACCTCGTTTTCTATTTCGTATAGGTATTCGACAGCTGATTTCTGAAGGTTGTTCCCAACCCAGGCACTTATATCACGCTCCACATCTGCCCACGATACTATTTCTTTGGAACTAAACACTCCTTTGCTGGGAAACCTTCTTATTGCCTCTGAAGGTGTCACAAAAGTATTATCATGATGCTTTAGGATTTCACCTGGCAATGCCTCAAGGAACTCAAAAATGCCTGTCTCCTTCCATTGGTGTTCTCCAAATGTTTCAAAATCCATGAAAAGATTCACCAGCTCGCCATTGCCGTTTATCTGGTTAATCCATGATGCGAACTTACTACTTGTTAAAGGGAACTCTTTCCAGCATCTATTGGAGAACCTAAAAGCTATATCATCAGATAACCTGTAGTTTTTTAGGAGGAGCTTTAATTTTTGGAGGCGAGGAGGGTTATAAACAAAATTTGGAGAACGCCAACCAAGCACCTTATCAGCTCCTTCTGCCATTAAGCCAATGTAACCTAAGCTTGATATCAGATTGGCAAGCTCATCGTTGTATATGAGCTCTGTATTCCTAAACACTTTTGCCTCTACACCAAAAAGTTCTTTTATTAACTTTTTGTGAAGGTATATCTGCCTTATGAATTCTGGTTTAGAATAGATAAAAGAGAGTGAATGGTAGTATGTTTCTGAAATAAGCTCTACTTTGCCTGTCTTCAATAGTTCTCTAAAACGCTCAATAAGTTCTGGTGCATAACTCTGGAACTGCTCAAGAACAACGCCGGACAATGAAAAGCTTACCTTAAACCTATCGTAATGCTTTAAAAGTTTTAACAGCAATTCAGTTGTTGGCAAGTAACACTTATTTGCGATTTTGTTAAGTATTTGCTTGTTCTGTTCATCATCGAAATAAGAAATATCCTTACCTATGTCAAATATCCTAAACTTTCGTAACCTGAACGGTTGGTGTACCTGAAAATAAAAGCAAACAGATACCATCTTAGCCAAACCTCTCATATATACTTTTTAGCTCGTTTGCCGAATCAATCCAACTAATCCTGGACACTTCCTCAAGTGCTCTTGAACGCATCTCTTCTCCGAGTTTCTTATAGCTAAGCACTCCTATAATCTTATTAACGAGCTCATCGATATCCCAGAAGTCAACCTTTAAGCAGTTCTTTACAACTTCTGAAACTCCGGACTGTTTTGAAATAATACAGGGAGTGCCATTCCTCATTGCTTCAAGGGCTGTGATGCCGAAAGGCTCGGAAACTGATGGCATAACATACAGATCAGCCATTCTAAAGGCAGTATC
>CAYOTZ010000065.1:0-4744 GCA_964407035.1 uncultured Methanosarcinales archaeon
GAGCAATTCGTACGAAAGACCTTTTGTATCTGGATAATGGTTAATGCATTCTCCCAGGATAGTTCTCCCAGTAACATTCTGCTGCACGAAATCGCCAATGTTTGTGATATTGAAATTCAATTGATAACTGTGGTTTAGCTGATTTACTGTGAGTGTTGCATTTGGAGGAGAAACATTCAGAGTCATATATAGTATTGTAATATTAACTTCCTCTGGTAGCTCTGGTTCATCATCCCAATCGTATACGCTCTCTATAGATAGTGTCCAGGCGCCCTTTTCAAAACCTTGAGTAGCCCTGTCGACATACAGCTCTTCGTTTGTGTTGTATTCAACACATCCGCTAATCAAAACCAATGCCAGCAGCATAACCACTAGTCTTTTCATCTGCCAAACACTAGAGCTAGTATTTTCTTTAACCATTCTGAAAAGCGGTGCTTCTCGTTTTTATTCGTGGTGTAAACTGGCTCACCACTCGGGTTGAACAGGGTAAGGTCTATATCTGAAGTGTTGTGTTTCCATTCTGCTATTATTGTTATCCCAGTTATTTTGTTGGTTACATTAATTCCGTATTGCTTGCTTTCTCCTTCACTTATATTAAAGTGAAGCTGTATAGGTGGCACCTCCTGCTCTATGCCTATAACCAACCTCACAGGAATTGTTACAAGCTGCTCTGTGTCAATAACCCTAATTGTAATATTTCCGTGATAAATTCCAACTTCGTGGCTTTTATTAACAAGGGCTACCAGGCTAAACACCTTTTTCCCTTTAATACTTGTTGTAAAAGGTGAGGAATGGTTGGCAATGAGCAGCTTGACCTTGCTTTTTTCAAAACTCAACAAGCTCCAATTAACTACCAATGTAAAGTTTCGCTCAAAACCCTTTTCTTCCAAGATGAGCTTTTTTGTTCTGTTAGTTTTTCTGATTTCATTAAAATCCAAAACAACCTCTTTTGGTGCCACTATTGTCCTGTAACTTAGCTTGGATAGCATTCTTGTAATGTTGGGTACACCATAGCCAAAATTATTGTCTCTACCAAGCAAACCTAAGTCGTCTGCATCGTTCTTTAACTCATAATAAACTTGAGATGGCAGTGGCCGGTCATTGAACATTTGTTTAAAAGCACTAATGTAAAGGGCAGCTATCCCTGAAACAAACGGAGTAGCCATAGAAGTGCCGCTTAGTATTCCATAACCACTCTCATCTCCGTATGGAGCTGAGCTGGATGTTGGCAAAGTAGAGTTTATATTGACACCGTATGCTACAAGGTCAAGCAATCTACCGTAATTGCTGAAGTCAGCTAAGCTTTTGTTGTTGCTAATAGCACCTACACTTATTGCTCCAGAAGCGCAGGCAGGAACAACAATGTTGTTGCTGCTACCGTCATTACCTGCAGCTGCAAAAACTGCCACGCCTTTGTCAACAGCATAATTAACAGCTTTAGCAAAAGGTTCATTATCGCACGGCTCAGAATAACCGCTACCGCCTAAGCTCATTGAAATTATATCAACATCATCCTGGACAGCAACAAGTATTGCCTTTATTATATCAGAAGTATAGCCCGTGCCTGAGCTGTCAAGCACCTTATAAGCGTAGATTGTGGCATTCGGTGCTGTGTAATGAAATATTCCTGTTACATGAGTTCCATGGCCATGGTCGTCTTTTGGGTCTCCAAGCGGCTGTTCGTATGTGTAGTTGTAAATTAAGGTTAGATTGTAGAGCAGCACCTCAGCACTTCCGGTAGTGTTTACCACAATTGGTAACCTGCACCAGTCTGTATAGCATTTATCTGTGGAAATGGTGCCTGTGAAGTTAAGCCCCTCTATTGAGCTTGTGTTGAGGTCGTAAAAACTCATGTATGTAACTTTCAGGCTTACATTAAGCAAACCGCTAGAGTTGGAACTGAAACCTACAGTGACAAGGCAGCTCTCTTCATTACAGCTGGTTAGATACTGCTTTAGCTCGTCTGTGAAATTTATTGTTACAGTTGAATTAAGAGGAGCTGTGTGATTCCAAATCGGGGAACTCATATAGAGTGTCAGGTTTTCTGGATAACTGCCTTTCTCCAGCTTACCTGTCAAGTTCAGAATTGCTCTGGTTACATAGGCATCCCTTGGCACCAAAAACTCATTACTCTGGAAGCTGCTGTTTGTAAAATTGATAAGCCAGTAATCACCTCTTTTTGTGAAGTTGGTTATGAAATACTCTGTGTAGTTGCCGAAAATATCGCTAAATACTTTCACCCCTGAAACATACAGTGTTAAATTTAGAGCTTGCTTCGGTGTGATGTTCAGGCTAAGCAGCGCCTCACTCACATCTGCTGTTTTCCACAGCTCAATATATGCATAAGCTGGCTTGCATTTGCTCGGTTTTAGATACTGCTCAGTATCGCCATCATAGAATTCTTTTTCAATAACATGCCTTTCTACAGTGTAGGTTGAAGCTAATAGGTCTGCGAAATTTGCTCCCTTGGCAATCACACAGCCAGGCCCAACTTGAGTGCAATTAAATTCTGGATGAGTGTAATCTACTCCTGTGTCCAATATTGCGACTATAACACCTTGTCCTTTGACACTCCTGTTATTGATTTTTGTGGTCCACGCGTTGCTTACTCCAAGTTGATTGGCAGCGTCAACCCGCAAAGCGTGCACCTTCTCGTCAAGATATATCTTGGTAACAAAAGGAAGTCCAGCTATTTTTTCCAGTTCTTTAGTGGTTGTTCTTATCGCTGAACAGTTTATCTTTTTTAATGGCAGATAGTTAATGCCAAGCTTTTTTAACTCACTGAGACCTTTTTCATAATCACTGAATTCTATTATCACTCGCAAATCGCTGTTGTCTTGGCTGCTTACCAGCTTTTCAGAGAATTTTGAGCTAATGTTCAGAGATGACGAGCCGTTTGCGACAGACAAGATTACAACGAGAAATACCAATACCAGCAAAAATCTACTGCTCTTCATATTGCCTCTTCTTTTGAAAATTCCTTTATTGACAGATTTTTGTTTTATTCTATATATAAATATTTTGTTAATTTCTATCACAACCTTTAAATATGCTTTCTCCAACATAGATAAAAATGGAGGATGAACTCTTAAAAGAGCTGACAAAGAGGGAGACAGTCACATGGAAAACAGTAATTTTTGAGCTGATTGAAAAATACAACATGGATCCTTGGGACATAAATGTTTCTCTTTTAGCAAGACGCTACATATCTCTGATAAAGAGATTAAAAGAGTTCAATTTCCTTATTAGCGGCAAGGTATTGGTTGCAGCTTCTTTTTTACTAAGGTTAAAGTCATTTAAACTGGTTAATGAGGAGATAAATGAATTTGACAGGTTAATGGCAGAATACCAGCGGAATGAAGATGACTTTATTGCTGATTTCTATTCTGATCTTGAGAGTGACTGGGGAATGGAACAGCAAGGTGATATAATAAACGAGCCAGTTGAAGCGACTAATGTTTTAGTGCCACGAACTCCCCAACCGCGAAAGCGCAAGGTTAGTGTTTTTGATCTTGTTGAAGCGCTTCAAAAGGCAATGGAAGTTCACGAGAGGAAGATGCTGAGACAGATGTCTGCACCAAAGGTAGATGTGCCTAAAAAAAAGCGTGACATAACAGAGATAATCAAGGAACTCTATGAAAGAATCAAGCAGTTTTTCACCCGTAACAAAGGAAAAAAGCTAACACTGAGCGAACTTGTCCCCTCTCATTCCAAATCAGACATAATCCAGACCATCGTGCCGTTGTTGCATCTAAGCCATATTGACCAGCGGAAGGTTGACCTACTTCAAAAGCAGCACTTTGGGGAGATACAGATAAAACTGCTGAATCATTGGGATTGAGTAACTTCTTTAGAGTAATTAACTTTAAAAAAGTTTATAAGTTAGTGCAAACTATTTTTGGTTAATGAAAATCGCAATAATTCTCAGGCCGAACAACCAAGCACCAGGACTTACCTATGAAACATGCGGCAGGATTGCAGCTTTACAGATAGAGTATTATCTAAAATTAGGTTACGATGTTACCCTCTACTCTGCTAAACCCTGCGATGTGGCTTGCGAGGTTGTAATGCCTAAGGGAGTAATAAACACAGATGGAAGTATTGATGTGAACCAGTATGAATGGCTCGGTTATGCTATTGGTGTTGTCAAAGATCTAAATAAGAGGAACTATGATATAGTGCATAACCATGATGACCCCTATGTTTTTTCTTTATCATCTCAGCTTAAGCTCCCTATGCTAACCACTTTGCATGGCAGAGCAAGCAAAGAGAAACTCAAATGCTTTACCAGTTTACCTGGAATCTTTAATGCTGTTAGCAAAAAGCAAATGAGTCTGTACCAGAAAATTGCTTACCCAGATGTCATGAACTTTCTGGGCGTTGTCTACAATGGAATATCACTGAAACATCCATTTTCAAATGTCAAGCAGGATTATCTCTTTGCTATTGGAAGGATAGAAGCTATAAAGGGTTTCGAGTTGGCTATCGAGCTTTCAAAAAGGGCTGGCATGCCGCTCGTCGTTGCAGGCAATATTACAGACCAATTGTACTTTGAAAGGGAAGTCAAACCCAAGCTGACACAGGACCTATCTGTTGCAGAGAGGAAAGCTGAAAGGGCAGAGTTTATTGATTCTTTGATTAGTAAACCCCCCAACCCTGGCCAAGTTGTATATCTGGGGGCTGTTACTGAAACCGAACGTGATGAAGTTATGAAAAGCGCTAAGGCGCTTGTTTTCCCTGTTAA
>CAYOTZ010000066.1:0-4712 GCA_964407035.1 uncultured Methanosarcinales archaeon
AAAGAACATGCTACTCGTGGTTACAGGCAATGTCCCGAGCAACACTATAAAGATTATAGCTAGGTTCTTCTCTTATCATAGCGATGCTGAGCTACCAAAGCTTCGATTTGAAGAGCCGCAGCAGAGGAGAAAAGAGATTACAGTAAACCTGGCTACCCACTCGGCTTATCTTGTGCTTGGTTACAAGGTTCCTGCTATTGCTGATAGAGATGCCATTTATTTTGACATATTCTATGGGGTTTTGGGCAGAGGCCAGTCAGGCTGGCTTTTTGACGAGATAAGGAACAAACTTGGACTGGCTTACAGTGTCGGCGCTTATCACTACAAGGGCACCAAGTATAACTTCTTTGCTGTTTATGCGAACCTCAGCTCTAAGAATATAGTCAAGGTAAAACAGATATTTGTTAAACAACTGTCCGCCCTCAAGCACTTAAGTGTTAAAGAGCTTCAAGATGCAAAGAGCTTCTTGGAGGGCAATTTCAGTGTCAGTAATGACGAACCTCTCAACTGGGCGCACACCCTTACTCAGTGGGAGATGGCAAGCCAAGCAGAGGAAGCCCTCAAATACAGAGAAAAACTAAAAAATATTACTTTAACTCAGGTAAGAAACGCAGCAGTGAATTACCTAACAAAAGAGTATTGCTCTATAGCTATTCTTCCTCTGGATAGGCACTCTTGAGTAACACTTTCTTGTTCCTAAATGTTTTCCTTACTGGTTCTAAAATCCTAACAAGTTCCTCTGCAACAGCATTCTTTAAATCAAGAGGATGGAGCTTCTTTGCTATGAAATCATTTTCAAGCTCTTTGTAACTTGAGTAGCTCAAGTTGCCTCCATACTTGGCAGGCCTTTGTATTCTGAACTGGCGTTTAAGTCGCTCAAGGATAGGAAATATCACATAGCGCACATACATAAGCACAGCATTATCCTTTGCAATACCTGCCGGACAAAACGCTTCTGATATCTTCTTTTTCATAACATCTGGTTCATCCAGCAGGTCAATCTTGCCCTGCTTTTCAGAGGCAGACATTTTGCTGCCTGTTATACTCGGCAGCAAGGGAGTAAACACGCATATTGGCTTTTTCATTCCAAGCAGTGGCATTAGCTCTCTGCCGAGCATGTATATACCACGTTGGTCTATACCACCGTAAGCCACATCAGCTCCAAGATAATGCACATCGAGGTTCTGCATTATAGGGTAAATAAAGCCGCCGAGCTTTGGGTGTTCGCCAAAGCGCACCACCTCAGAGGCAGCCCTCTTGCATCTCTCGAAAGTTACCTCACCCGAAGCAATGAGAGTATGAAGCCAGTATTCTTTCTTTAACTGAAAACTTGAGCCAAGCACGAACTTTATATTTTGTGAGCTAATACCTATCGCTTTCAGGCATTGCTTAACTACCAGTTCCATATACTTGCTCCTCGCCTTGAGAAGCTCAAACGGGCTCTTTTTGTCGTCGAGATAAGCATGAAGGTCTGCAAGGAGAAACTTGAATCGGAATCCAGCATCCAGAAAATCGCCTATCTTCACGATATTCATCAGATGACCAATGTGCAATCTGCCAGTAGGGGCATGCCCTACATAAGCCACTGGTTGTTTTTTTGAGTTAAGCAACTGCTTAAGCTCTTCCTCTGTTACTATCTCCTCTGTGTTCCCTTTGATGAGCTTGAGCTTGTCCATAAAAACAAAAAGAAAGCAGAGATTTATTAAACTTTTTGGTGAAATATTGCCATGTACGCAATAGGTGTTAACTCAATAATTTCGACTCTGGCATTAACCATTTCTCCTAGATGGTGCAGCTTTTCCTTGGTGAATCTCTCTGAAACAATACCGGTCTTTAGAAAAGTTACATAATCATTCACATCCTGTATCTCCAAACCCTGCTTTGTGTACCATTCTCTTTGGGCTTTTCTTGCTCTTTCAGAGTAAACACTTAAAACTACACTACCTTCCTTTTTTGTCACTCTCAGCATATTCTTTAGCACTAACAACTGCAGGTCTTCCAAGTTACCGAAACCAGCCCCAATGCAGTATGCCAAATCAAAGCTATCTGTCCAAGCTTCTGGCAGCTGAGAAGCATCATAGTTCAGCAGCTCTATTCTTGGATTGCTATTAAACCTGCTCCTGGCAATGCTGAGTTGGTTCTCTGCTATATCAACTCCTACAATACTTATATCTAAGTCAGACAAGGGGGCAATACTCTCGCCAGTGCCGCATCCAATATCAAGCACCTTTCTGTAACCATTATCAACTACATAATGCCTTAGCCATTCAGCTTCTTTCCTGTGGTAATCTTCTATCTCAGCGACCTTTATGCCTAACATTTCTGTCCATATACCTGAGTTGAAAAATTCCCTTAACTTTGAGCTTGTCTTTTCAACTAACATTTTCATCACCGGGTGATAATTATTTATTCTTTTATTAAAATATTTTTAACCATTTTTTATCATTTGCAAACAATTTTAGAGATAAATAAAGATATATGATAAATTTACAAATAAATTATGCAACTTTATCTTATATAATCCTATTCTTCCTGAGAAATAAGAAAGCTTTATTAGACTTCGGCTTTTAATAAAACATATGATACCTGTTAACTGGCTTTCAAAGTATGTTTATTGCCCTATGAAGTTATATCTTGAGGTAGTGGCTGGTATAAAGCCAAAATTAGAATTAAGAATGCTACTCGGAACTATTGGACACTCAATACTGCTCAAAGCTTTTGCTCAGGATGAGAAGATTATCTCTCGTTATTCTCCTGAAATGGACCAGAACTCTCTTTTCTCATCTTTTTGGAAGCGTTATCTTGATATTGCTTTTGTTGAGCTTACAAAGCAGAAACCGGAATTATCTGCATTCAACATAGAGCTCTTAGATGTATTTGATTCTATGAAACCTATTCTTCAGCGTTTAGCGAGATTAAGAAGCAAGGAAGTGGCTGTCTTTGCCAGCTCTGTCAATGTGCACGGTAAACAACTCACCAAGTTGATTTACCCTAAGTATCAGGTAAACCTGAAGCTCGAATCTGACAGGCTGCAGCTAAAAGGGGAGATTGACCTTGTTGAAAGTTATAAGGACTTTAAGCAAATAGTTGACTTAAAGCTATCTGAACCCCCGAATTATGGGCTTTGGCCAACTGACCAGATTCAGCTTGGAGCTTACACTTTGCTTTTGAGAGAGATAACAAAGCAGCCAGTTAAAGCAGCTGTTTTCTATGTAAAATACGGTAACAGGAAATCAATCAGTATTAATCCCTTGCTGGAGAAAGAGGTGTATAATGTTCGTGACAGGATACTTGAGATGACGACCAAAAGGAACAAGCCAGAATTCAAGATAAACAAGCAGAAGTGCGATAGCTGCTCACTTGCAGAACACTGCCCTCTTAGACAGTAACTAAACAGTAACAAAAGTTTTAAATATTTCTATCTAAGAATATGAGAAGAATGATTGACAGTTCAAGATTTATAGAAAAATTTCTCCAGAATTACAGGTTCAAAATTGTCATGCCTTATCTAAAAGGTGATGTGCTGGATTTCGGAGGCAATAAGGGCGAACTCAAGAGATATGTTAAGGGAAAATACCTAGTTGTGAATTATGACCATTTCTTGATGAAAAAGAATTACTTTGATACTATTGTGGCATTGGCTGTTATTGAGCACATAGATTTTAATGAAGTATTTGATATATTCAAGAAATTCAAAAAGATTATGAATAAAAATGGCAGGGTTTTGGTTACAACCCCAACTGTTTTTGCAAAGCCGGTTCTTGAGTTTTGGTCATTCTTGGGGATAGTTGACAGCAATAATATAATAGAGCACAAGCACTATTGGAATAAGAGAGAACTATTTAGTTTGGCTAATGAAACTGGTCTTAAAGTAGTTAAATATAGAATCTTCCAGTTTGGTTTCAATCAGTTAACAGTGTTTGCACATAAATAAGAATTTAAAAATCACAAACTTTAAATATTAATTCAGTTTATGCTACGCTTGGGTGGATGGCATGGCTCAAGAGGAAGAAAAAAAATATGCTAAGGACCTTATCGGTAAGACAGTCATCTCAAAGACAGGCAAGAAGTACGGCACTGTTGGCGACATAGTGTTTGAAACACGCTCCGGTGAGCTGATACATATTGTGCTCGACAATCCAACTTCATACACAGAGAAGCTTGAGCTTGAAAAGGACAAGACAGGCAAGAAGCTCATTCCATTCAGTGCAGTAATTGCCATTGGCGACTTTGTGGTTGTTTCAGAAGAAGACATAATCTAAGTTTGCCTTTCTCCAAATGATAAGTACAATCTGGACTGAGAAATATCGACCTGATTCTTTTGATGAGGTTAAGGGTCAAGATGAGATTGTCAGTCGTGTGCGCGCTTTTGTAAAGGAGAAGAATATGCCGCATTTGCTCTTTTCTGGACCTGCTGGTGTTGGCAAGACCTCAATGGCAATTGTCATTGCTAAGGAACTTTTTGGCAAGGACAAGTGGCGGGATAACTTCCTCGAACTCAATGCTTCTGACGAGCGCGGTATAGATGTTATAAGGAATAAAGTAAAGGATTTTGCAAGGACAAAGGCACTTGGTAACGCGCCCTTTAAAATAATATATCTTGATGAATCTGATGCTTTGACAAAGGAAGCCCAGCAAGCACTGAGACGCACCATGGAGAACTATACGCGGACCTGCAGATTCATACTCGCATGCAATTACAGCAGTAAAAT
>CAYOTZ010000067.1:0-4702 GCA_964407035.1 uncultured Methanosarcinales archaeon
TTAGCTTTGTTGTTTGGCTGGTTAAGAATTACAGTTGGCGCTTTATTATCTCCTGGAGGGCATGGGCCAGAACCAATGCAAATTATTCTATTTTCAGTATCAGCAGGGTTTATACTCGATATGCTGCTATTGAACTTAACATCCACATAATATGTTCCATTTTGTGAGCCAACAACTTGCCAAGCGAGTGTGCAACTTTCTCCTTGACTGAGAGAAGAGGGGCAGTTAAGCTTTCCATACTCAGGACTGTAAACAGCCAATTTACCACTGTCACTTCCTCCAGAATCAGAGTAGGCTATAGCTAAGTATAGATTGTCTGATGCTGTAATTGCAGTATAAGCAACTGAACCCGAATTAAATTCAGTGCTCGGTGTAATTGCAGTTTCACTTGTGGTATTATAAACAACAAACATTCCCTTACCATCATTCACATCAGAAAACGAAATAGCAATTGTGTCCTCATCAAGAGTGGTTATTGCACTATATTGAATTTCATTGCTGTGATATACAACTTGGCGGCTTTCGTTGCTGCCGTTGACATTATAAACTACAAAAGTGCCATAGTAATTATTGTCCCCATCCTGAAAAGAAATAACTACACTATCATTATCCAAAGAGGTTATAGGATGATAAAATAATTGGGAATATGCAGAATTAAATGTAATGATGCCTGTTAAATTATTCCCCCAAACATCATAAAATACGAGTTTTCCATAATCGCTATTGTCATGGTCTCGATAAGCAAACGCAAGGGTTACATTGTTTAGAGCAGCTAGGCCTATATCTTCACTCCAACTTGGACTAAAAACAATCTCTCCTGTTTTATTTGTACCGTTTACATTATATATTCTGTATGTTCCATAATTATTATTGTCCGAATCTTTGTATGCTATTGCAAGTGTTTCATTATCCAATCCAATAATAGAGCAATAAGAACTCCCACCTGGATTAAACATAATTTCCCCGGTTTCGTTACTGCCATTTATATTATATACAACGAAACGCCCAAAGTAATCTTCTCCATCTTGGTATGCAATAGCTACTGTGTTACTGTCAACTCTTGTGATTGAGATATCAATAGTTAAAGCAGGATTAAACACAACCTCACTCGTTTCGACACTGCCATTAATATTGTAAACCACAAAAGTTCCATAGCCACTATTGCTGCTATCAGAATAAGCGATAGCAACAGAATCGTTGTCTACATAGGTAATAGAAATGAAAGAGCTGTTATCATTGAACTCTGTATTATTGAGCTTCAGTATCGAATAGTTTTTGCTGACTGGAGTGCCAGAATTTACAGAGTCAAGATAAAAAGGCACACTATCTCGGGCAGTGCCAATTACAGTGTTTGGCTCATTAGGATATGTAGAATATCTTATCAGACCAGCAGGAACCCCGCATATTGCTCCTGCTTCACCATCGCAGCTCACAGTAGCTTCTATAATGAAAGATTCATTTTCTAAGAAGCTTTGGCTAGTGTAGTTAGTCAAAGTAACATTTAGTGTTCCATACATTATTATATTGCATGTTACTGTTATCTGATCTGATGTAGTGTCATTATTCGATGTTAGGTTAAAGGTTGCAGAGAAACTCCCTACGCTACTGTCAGAGCAGTTAAATTTAACAAAGGATTCAGCACCATTTGCTAAATTCTTACCATTAGTCCAATTATGAGTTATCTGGGTGCAGTTCCCTTGAACACAGCTTACTGTTATGTTGCTATTGCTGTTGGTGGAAATAATCTTTACTGTATCTGAGAGCACTCCTGCATCTTTTTCTCCAATACCCAAATCCAGTGAGGATTGATTCCATTCAACTTTTATGATTGGTGTATAGTTTATTCTCAACCAAATTGCGTCTATATACGCCACATCATTATCAGGTCTGCTAACTTTGTCGCCCTCCACTCCAAGATATATCTGGCTAAGGTCGTTCCATGTTAGTGTGGCTGTGATTTCATAACTCTGGTTAGTGAAAGATGAAGGGAAATTCGTAGCAAGTGTCGTTCCAGAGCCAGAGTTATACAGGGTACCGTCAAGATTCCTCCAACTTCCTGCAGCTCCAATTTTGTATTTTAGCTCTAATTCGTCATCACCATTGGCAGGGTCGGATTCATACCATGTTAACATGAACCACACACTGTTTATAATGCCTTCAGAGGGTAAGCCCGAGAATCCATAAGTGTACAACTCTTTTTGACTGTCCGTCTCATCGTCATCAGATATTCCGTCTGGCGCGCCATTAGCATTAGATGTGCTTGCCCAGGTTCCTCCAACATTACTTGCATAGAAACTACCGATAGTAGGCGCGTCTGCAGCTATCTGCCACATTCGTGGCTCTCTAAAGCTTCCTATTTCCAAAGGCCCAAGCAAGTAGAACTCTGGACTTATTTCAGGAGCTTTGAATTCGTACTCCAGCTTTATAGAGCTATTCCTTTTTAATTCTACTTGCCATTGCAACTCTTTAACTCCGTGGACATGTTTTATTGTTAATCCAGGTTTGTTTCTTATTTCAAAACTATCAGGAACTCTTTCTGAAATAAATCCGTTGTAATCTCTATTGGCTCTTACTGTGATTTCCATGCTGTAATAATTGATTGGGTAGACTCTTGTTGGAGCTTTTCTTGTTACTTTGAATTGAACAAAGCTTTTTACATCCAATATATTTGTAATGCTGTGCTTACCTTTGTTGGTAATAGCTGTGAGATTCAACAAGTATCTTCCTTTTTTGTCGAGTTTGTATTCAGTATAGTAATCTGATTCGTTCTTTACAATATAGGTACCGCAATCAGGTGATGTGATTATCAAGCCATTTTCAGTACTTAGTAAAACTTTAGAGCCTCCTGGTTTAGTTATTATCAAGCTTAGATTTGCGTTGCATACTGGCTTGCCTTTGTTGTCCAGCACAGCAATATAGAAATGCGCTTTTTCACCAATACTATAACTTGACTTATCTTGGTTAAGTGCGAGCACACCCCATGTGAAATTCAGTTGTTTCTCAAGAATCTCTCTGCCGTTCTTTGTAATTACAACCAGGCTGTACAAGCCAGGTTTGATCTCTCGCTCATTAGCAAGAGTTATCCTATAATTTGTGCTATTGATTGGCTCTATCCTTGGATTTATGTAACTTTCCTCGCCGTTATAGTATAACTTGGCTCTTATTTTTAGTTTGCTAAGCACCTCAGAGAAATCTCTTCTTCTGTCCATTAGCTTTTCTTCTCTCTTAAAACTCAGCTCGAACTCTGGCTTTTCTTCTGCTCTAAAATTATCTCTCTTGGCTTTTAGTTTGATAGCTATCTTTGGTGCTATTTGTTGCTCTATTAGTGTTGCCTTAACTGGTTTTATATTCGCCTTATGTGTGTTTGTTGTATTTTCAAAACTCTCGTTATTTGTAGTATTGTTCTTTGTAATATTGCTATCGTTAGACAACTGAGTATTGTTGAGAATTGGCAAATTAGTTGTGCTGTTGCTTGGTGTTTTGTTAAATGTTTTGTTTGCTCTTGTAATGTTTTTTGCATCAACCAGGGTCGAATTTAACATCAAACTACTTGTCATATTGCTGTTGTTTATTGCTGATGAACTGTTTGAGCTTGTGTTAATTACTATATCTGGTGTTGTTCTGTTTTCTTTCAACAGAGGGTCATAGCTTGTGTTTGACTTGGTCAATTCCTCTAAGCCTGCAACAGAGCCGTTTATAGTGAAAGATATGGTTTTTGTTTCGTTTACAGAAAAAGATGTCCAGACACATCTTATAGCTTTGGTTCCTTGATAGTCAACTGGTTGACTATCGCACCCACTCCCACTAATATCACTAACCTGCCAGGTGGTGTTGTCAAACTTCCAATAGTAATACACTCTTGTTGAGCTTATATCCACTGAGCCAATGTTCTTCACTGTCAACATTGCACTGTAATCTGTACTATTCTTAATGGTTCTGTTGACATTATTGTCTAATGCATAAGCGTCCAAATTGACTTTAAAGAACGCTTTTGTATTGTTTACTTCAACCTTGAAACTATCCGGAGTAGTTTCGCCTTTCCCTGTAATGTTATAAGAGTAGTTTAGATAACCTGAAAATATATAATTCTGAATAGTAGAAGGTGCTTTTATAGTATAATTCACTATTTTAAGCTCATCTACTGAAAGATTACCCAAAGGGATTATTAGATGAGTGCCATTATCTGTGCTTTCTGCTGGTATTGCTTTTATCTGCCAACTGTCAGGATAGTCTTCAATAAGCGTAACTTGCTTTGCTTTTTGCGTTGAGGTATCGTTATTCCATACGACAAACCTTACTACTACATCTTGTTTTATACCAGTTCCGTTTGGTTGTTCTCTGAATAGGTTGAGTTTGGGTTCTGGCGGAATGATAACCTCAAAGCAATGAGCAGGCATTGTGTTGTTCATATTGCCAGCAGTGTCATTAGCGAACATATTCCAGCAAACAGTTTTGCCAGTGTAGCCAGTTGTGTCAATGGTCTTGTTGCACCAGCTTTCATTACCAGTTATCTGGCAAGTGCTGACATTCTGCCAGTTGCCAGTAGCATTATGTCTGAATATAGCAGTGTCAAGCTGCAGATTGTCATTCCAATACACATACGCTTTTACCTGCTCACCTTCAGCAACACTACCAGAAGAGTTATCTGCATTAGTAGTGTAATAAGGCGGTGTTATATCATTAACCTCAAAGCAGTGCACAG
>CAYOTZ010000068.1:0-4663 GCA_964407035.1 uncultured Methanosarcinales archaeon
TGGAAAAAAGGCAAGAAAACCATGAAATTCTTGTTCAGTGAATATAAACTAAGTGCTTATGGAGATATCCGCATTAAAGAAGATGATTGCATTGGATGTAAATTCTGTATTGAAGTTTGTCCGAGATTCGTGTTTAAATTCGATACAAATGAGAAAAAAGCGAAATTGCTTTATCCAAATAAATGTATAAATTGTCATGCGTGCATTAATCAGTGTTTAGGTAAATGTTTAAGCATTCATTAATATGAGATTAAAATTAGGACTAAAATTAATTGCCTGAGAGTTTTTTGGAAAATATTAAATTTCCAGTTAATAGCATGATTCATGGTATGAAAAAAACTCTTGAGGGCAACCCCAGTGTGAATATTAGCAATCCTTTGATCGTATCTCCCACTTATTTGCCCCCAAACTTAGAAGGACTTTTTGAGAGATATGAATTGTTTATTTTCAAAACGGAGGATTTTTTTGAAGAGTTAAAATCCGGGAATAGAAGGATAACAGTAGTAGAGGATGTAATCAGCACAGGCAATAGTTTGCTAGAGATTACAAAGCTAATCAGAGAAACAGGTTTTATCTTACATAAAATACTTGCTGCTTTTACTTATGATTTTGAAAAAACCAATACCACTTTAGAACAGAACAATTGTCCTGTTTATTGCGGACTGAGATTTCCAGAGGTATTAAGCTATTTAGCTAGCAACAAATTGCTTCCTGACCATGTTCTTTCTACTCTTCATAGTTGGTATGAGAGTCCTTTCACCTGGAGGTGTAAAGAATGAATTATAAACAGAAGCTTGTTACTTCAAGCAATGTAACAGGTAATTTGCTTTGCTTTGGAATAGACCCTGTGCCTGAAGCATTACCTGAAGAATTGACAGTTGTGGAATTCTTTGAGAGCTTACTGGATGAGGGAAAAAAGAGGGACCTACTGCCGAGTGCATTTAAACTCAATTTCGCCCATTTTTTAGCTCTTAATGATTATGAAAATCTAAAGCCATACGGCTTCAATTGTTTATCCAGCTTGATAAGAATTTTAAGGCAGGAATTCAAGGAAATACCAATAATTATTGACGCTAAAGTTGGGGACATACCTCGCACAACCAGCAATTATGCAAGAATATTCTTCTCTGATTTGGGTGTTGACGCAATCACTTTATCCCCTTATCTTGGTAGCGATGTTTTGATACCTTTTCAAAAGTATTTGCACTCTACAAAAGGTGGCTATCTTCTGGTTTATACCACCAACCCGAGTGCCAAAGAACTCCAGCAATTAAATGTAAATGGAAAGCCATTATACTTGTATGTGGCGCAGTTGTTAAGCAGGATCTCAAAAACAGGTCAGTGCGTAGGTGCAGTGTTGAGTGCACTGGAGCAGGATGTTATTATTAAAGTAGCTTCTCAGAACAGTGATATCCCCCTCTTGATACCAGGAGTAGGAACTCAAGGTGGCGAACCCAAAGAGGTAATAAACAGCTTGGTTAATGCTGATTATCAACTATGTTTAGCAAGATTGAATTGCTCTTCGTATTTAACCCATCCCTGGTATAAAAATAGACAAAAACCTGGTAGAAACTGGCTCGAAAAGTGCATTGGTAACTTGGAAGAGATGATAAACCAAACACGAATATGATTAAGCGCAACGAAATATTGAATTATCTCTTAAGTGATGAATTGAAACTCGCTACTGTTTCTGGAATCGTAACTACGAAACCTGAAATAATATTGCAAGTCAGCAGAGAATGGCCAATCGATATTATTACGACCAAAAGTTATACAGTATTACCGAGGAGCGGAAATGAGCCACCAATCATTGCTGAGCTGTATCCTGGGTGCTATGTTAATGCAGTAGGACTAAGCAACCCAGGGCTTCAAAAGGGAGTGCTGGAGCTCGCAGAACTGAGGAAGCACAGGTTGAACTCCCTGCTTAACATTTCAATAGCAGCTAATTCTATTGATGACTTTATTGAACTCGCCATTGCTTTTGAACCGTATGCTGATATGATTGAGCTTAACTTAAGCTGCCCTCACGCAGGTGCAGGCTTCGGTGCTGCTATCGGCTCAGATCCTGAACTCGTATTTGAATACATTAAGAGAATAAGAGCGGCGACTAGCTGCTTATTGTTCGCTAAACTAACTCCCAATACAGATAAGCTTAGGCAAGTTGCTCTTGCAGCAGTATCTGCTGGTATAGATGGCATTACTGCGATAAACACAGTAGGGCCCATTAGTGTGGTTGAACCATATTCAAAGCATCCCATCCTGAACAATCCACAGAACAACCTTGGAGGTATGTCAGGGGAATGGATTAAGGAAATTGCAATAAGATGCATAGCAGATATTCGTTCTGTTGTCCCTGAAAATATTCCAATCATTGGAATAGGTGGTGTATCTAAAGCAGATGATATTAGGGCTATGTTGAACACAGGTGCTAATGTTGTCGGTATTGGCTCCGCTCTTGCTAGAGTGGATGTGAACAAGCGGGGGGATTATATAAAAGCGTTGAGAAATGATATATTGAATAATACAGACAATGCTTCAAGTTATTTACGAGATTCATTTTTTATGAATTACAAGCTTTATAATGTTGCCTGGACGAAAAAAGCTAATGACGAACTTGTATTGTTGACATTGGACAAAAGCTTAGATTGCTTGCCTGTGCAATACGCTTTCCTCTGGGTTCCTGGGGTTGGTGAAAGGCCTTTCTCAATTGCAACTAATGACCCTTTGAGTTTTATCATCAGAAAAAGGGGGAAGGTCACAAGTGTTCTTTATAATTTAAAAAAGGGTGATGAAATATATGTTAGAGGCCCGTATGGTGCAGAATTGGAATTACCTAAGCCAGAAAGAGTATACATTGTAGCAGGAGGGTCTGGTATTGCAATGGTCCCTTTAATGGCGAAATGGTTATATCAAAATGAAAAACAGGTGCATGTGCTTATCTCATTAAAAGACCCAAAAGAAGCGCTTTTAACTGAAGTGATTAAAAAGTATAGTGAGATTAATGTAATTTGTGACAGTAATGGTAAGCCCGGTTTGATTAATCTGATGCCTATTATACTTCGCCCCTACAATCCAGAAGAGTTATACTTCTACAACATAGGTCCAAACGGGTTTCTAAAGAGTGTGGCTGAATTAGAGTTGCAACTTGGTGCATTGCCAGAGAATATAATGATAAATTACGAAACAATAACAAAGTGCGGTGTCGGCATTTGTGGCGAGTGCCAACGCAATGGTAAGCTCCTCTGTTCAGAAGGTTATTTCATTTCTGCTAAAGATTTCATGCTTGATAGGTCCTCATGTGCACCTTAAGGATTAAAGCCAATCGTATAAAGAAACAATATGCTATGCTCTTTCTGTTGCGTATCGAGTAGGCGTTTCACGAGTGTTTGAAGAATACGGTTTGAATCCTTACATTTGTTTTACTAATGAACTATTTCCTTACTGAAAAAATTGCCATGACTCAACAGAACTTCCTGCCAATTTTCTCTATGATAAGGCCAGTGTTTTGAAACACTCACGATTATGTCAGGCAATCCATCACAATTGTAGTCAGTTATGTATAAATCATCAACAGTACTGTTTCTGCCGATATTATAGCGTAATGTTTTGTAATTGCCATTTGGCATCTGAAGGTCAATCACAACATTATCAGAACCAAGTGAAGCAGGAATCTCAACAACCTCAACCAAGTCAGGCAAGCCGTTCCTGTCAAAATCAGCTGAGCTTCTGAATTTTGTAGATACATGGCAGCCAGTAGCGCCAGCAAGTGTTGCAGCAGCAACTAATGTAGCTAAAGTCTTTTTGAAGCCATTTTTCAACCCAATCATATCAAAACATAAAATTAAGCTCATTTATAAATTTTTTGCTTTGATAACCACTAATTAATGGTAAATTTAAATGATAAAACTAATGAACAAGAGGGAGATAGCAACGAAGATAAGAATAATGTAAAGCCTTCTGTTCCATGCCATGATATTCTGTCCGTCAAAAAGAGGGAAGGGCAACAGGTTAAAAAAGGCAAGCCACATATTTATCTGAAATCCGAACCTAGTTATAGGAGCCAATATTCTAAAAAGTAGTAGTGCCAGGAACAATAGTGCGAGAGAGATATTAGCAAAGATGCCAGCAGCTGCAATATTGGCATGCTGCTTCCTGTTTAATCTTCCGCTTATCACCACACCGCCGGGTGCGATTAGAATAAAACCAAAAAATGCAAACAAGAGTGACAATAGCAGCATTCTTGTGTTAGCAATAAATTTGGCATATGCATGGTAATGCTGTGCAACGAACTTGTGGGCAAGTTCATGGCATAGAAAGGCAATTCCGACTGTGAAGCCACTTAATATGAAGTTGATGAGGAAGCTGAAGCTGAACAGGTTGCCCCTTGTAAAGGCAACTGAAAAAACAAGCGAAACGAGCAACCATGCCCTGAATAATTCTCTTAACTCGTCTCTGTCAAACCTCAATAGCATTTTAAAACACTACAAAGCTACCTTTTTAAAGCTTTTGCATTTTCTGTTCAAGATAGAACACAGTTCTACAGATGCTGATGTTCTACATAACTCTCAAGAATCAAAGCATATTTTGCACTGAACGATATGGAACTAATAACAGATGGCTATATTGGTTCGAATCGCTTCATAGCAAAAAATAAAAACACTGG
>CAYOTZ010000069.1:0-4660 GCA_964407035.1 uncultured Methanosarcinales archaeon
AACTTTGTTCTCGATTTTTTTATCTTAAATAAAAAGAGGGTATATCTCATTGATGATAAGAAACTCTTCAATAGTAAGGAGTTAACAGATATATACTTCCCTTACCGGAGAGTTCAAGGTGATAAATGTTTTTTCTTTAAGCATCTTGGCGCTGTATCTGACTTGTATGAATTGTATGACAAGGTCATGAAGCTCTCAGAGGAAGAATTTCTCGAGTACCAGCAGCGAGGTGATTTTTACAATTGGCTTGTGAAAGTGTTGGGTTACGAGCAGGTAGCTAGAGATATAAAGAACTGTCATGGTAAAGAAGAATTTGTTACTGTATTGGGAATGTGGTTAAATTAAAATAACCTGAGCTGTTCACCCATTAACTTGAGATTATCAAAATGCTCCTTCATTGCTCTTTTTGTTCTCCTTCTTTTCCTTTCCCAACCTGTTGTTAACAGCAAGAAATCAAGCAATTCCTGAAGGTCGGCTCTTGTTGGCTTGCCTGAAAAAATTTGCAGCAAAGAATCATACTTTATTGGATAATATATGGCTTTTGGGTGCATACTTCTTATCTGCTCGATATGTTCTGCACACCCGACATATGCAGGGCCAACAGAAACACCGAATCTTGTGGCTACAACAGACATAAACTCGGCTGTTTTTGAACAGCCAGAAGCAGCACAGCTTAGCTGAGGCACATAGTGGTTCAGTTTGTATTCAAGCTCTTCAATACTCTCTCTTATTCTATCACTAAGAATAATGCCTTTCAACCATTTGAAGTATGGATAGTCAGATACAGCTATCTGTTCCAATGATTTTCCTTTATACTTGCCAAAGGTAATCTCTACATATTCTGACATAAAAAATGGGTGTATGTAGAGATTTATAAATTTTTTGTTACGATTAAGTAATCATTCTACGAGAACAGCATTTACAGTTCCGTCTTGGGCAGGTCTTGATTTAACTCTTGCCTTGCCTATCTTTGTTTGGAGGATAGTCCCCTTTGTTATTATATCTCGCCTTACATAGTGTCTGTTTGCAGAATTCTCTAACACATCAAATATCTCGACAACCTGATACTTGCCTGTTTTTATGTTAAGTACATTAGCTTTTTTTGTTCTTAATAGTCTGTTCTTGATTATACCTGCTTTGCCTCTTACTTTTTTTAGTCGCCTTTCACCTATCTGGGTGAAAGTTGGGTCTCTGCCCATTTGGCAAAGCTTCTTCTTAGCAGATGTTTTGTATCGGCCACCACTAGGCTTTCTTTTCGAACGGTTTTGCACTGTAACCATAACAAAAAGAACAACAAGGGTGTATTTAAAAATTTATTGGTTTCACTACAATATAATATATTACTGTCTTTTCCTTGAAATAATCAAGGGGATAAAAATTGGATATAAGATAGCTTTCTCATTGGACTGATTTTCTGGTAAGACAATATTATGCAGGGCTACCCAGCTCTATTTAACAAGAGAACATGAATTGAGTGTTTAGATTTTGGACGAAGTAGTGAACTCCTGTTTGTGGAAGGCGCGTTGCTAACCTCGAATGTAGAATCGAATACCAAAAAACATTAATAGGGTTATAATGAGTTTATAAAGAGATATCCAGATTTCAAACTGAAGAGATTTTCTTACCACAGCATAACAAATAGAAACAGTCAGAGAGCTTGGTCAAGTGCTTGAAAGCATGACAGCTGCTGTGATAAAAAATCAGAAAGGGTTGTCCCGGGTATTAAAGAGAGGTTAAATTTATAAAGAAGATTTTACCACTTTATGGGGATGGAAAAATTAGAATTATATTTTTTAGCGGGATTAGGGGCAAAAAAGCTCGGTTTAGAAAACAAGCTTAGTGAAGCTTTTGGTGTTATACTTGAAGAATTATCCTCTAAGTATAGGGAACCAAGCGGGATATACAAAGGTCTTGTTACTGGATTGTATAGCCAAGATTACGATATGCTTGAATATAGCTTTAATATTGCTGAGATTTTGTTTATGACAAACCCAAATGCTGCTGAAGTCAGGCAATTGTTTTATGAAATAGAGAGCCTGTTTAATAAAACTAACAGCAAAATAGTAAAGCAACTCAGTGCAATGGCTATAGTAACTGCTCAAGCATTTTCAGCTTCTGATATTCGCACTGGACTGCCTACTGTAGAATATTGGGACAATCTTTTGTATGCCCTGCAGGTTCCTACTATTATTAATAGAAAAACAATAGCTTATGTTGAATATGCCAGATCTGTGCTTCACTCTATAGGAATTGACGAAGCAAAAATGAATTTAAGACAATACTTGCTTGGTTTTTATAGGAGATGATTATAAACCGAATGTTCTCTCAAACTCTTTCATTTGCCTTAAGTTTTGAAGAAATTTTAGTCCTGGCTCTGTGATTATTATGTATTCGTAATGCTTTTCCTTGATTTTTTCAACAAGGTTTTTCTCTAGCAACTCCTCAAGATAGGATTTGAACTGTTTGTAAGAAAGGTTTGCCCTATACATAAGATGTGTGGGCTTAATCCTACCGCCCCTATCTTGAATTGCTTTAAGCATATCCAGCACTATGTCACTACGCTCTCTTTTTTTTGCCATCTTTGAGAACCTTGAAGAGTGTTACTGCCAAGGCAAAGTAACCCAGAAGCTGGATAATTTCAGCAACCACATAGAGAAACAAACTGATGTTGACAAACATAAAAACAAGCTGGCTAACAGTGATAACAACAAAGCTTATGAGTAAAAACTGTGTGCTGTGGTGCCTGTTTTTTGTATATACTTTGAAAATGCTGTGAGATATTGCTAAAAGGAAAAGCAATGATGTGAGATGGAAAAGGAAATAAGCATTCTTTGAAAAATAACACAATATAATTATGAAATATGAGATAATTAACAAATTGGCTCTTTTCGTTCTAATGTAGACTGAATAGATAGCAAGCAAACCAAATAACATCAAAAACCGATAGAGGAAGAAACCGAGATGGTAAAGAATATTGGATACCTTAATCTTTGAATATGTGAATACAAAAAATCCAAGCTGATAAGTTTCAAGTATATGATAATATATAGTGAAATTTGTTGCAATTTTGAACAAGAATGAGATTGCTATCAACGCGAAGCCAATCGAGAGTAGTTTGTGCTGTTTCTTTTTGCTCAATCTGTGATACTTGATGGCAAGGTAAGAAACAAAGCTCAACACAATAATACTGAACACATCTATTATTATGTCCTTGCCGTAAAACCATCTGGGGCTAAAAACAAAGGTTAACATTGGCTTGGCAAGAGAAAACTGATTTAAAAAACTTGTGAAATTGAGTCACAATACTTATGAGCAAAGATTTAAAAACTATGAATACATTTTTATATTTTAATACTTGTATAGAGGATAAACATGAATTTCAAAACAGTGCTTGAAAAATCTGCAATGCATCATAGCAACATTCTCTGCTTTGGTTTACAACCAATGCGTGAAGTGTTTTCTAATGTCTTGTATTTTGGCGCTGACCTGCTTGATTTTTACGAGGACCTGCTTGGCGAGGCAAAGGCAAATGAGCTAATTCCTGCTGCTTTTGAACTGGATCTTGCCCATTTTCTTGCTCTGAACGAGCCAACTACGTACAGTTCAATTGGAAACTTTGGCCAAGAACTCATGATTGACCTGCTTGAATTGCTGCGTGAGGAATTCCCAAATAAGCCAATAATTCTTAATGCTAATCTCTCTGGTTTTGTTGAGTCAATGAAAAAATATGCAGAGCTGTTTTATAGCAAGTTTGAATTCGACGCTATTACCTTGTCCCCTTACTTTGACACAACAGTTTTAAACACATTAAAAAAGTATCTTTGCAAAGACAAAGGTGCTTACATAGTAATACGGAGCTCAGGTCATGGTGCGGATGCTATCCAACTATTAAATGTGGGTAATCAACCGCTTTATATGGTGGTTGCAAAGAACCTGCCAATAAAAGAATTTTCTGGAGTTGGCTTTGGAGTGACTGCAACAGACATCCAAGCATTACAGCAATTGGCTTCGGAGTTTCCAGATACTCCACTTTTGATTCACAACTTGGATTACAACATAGCTAATGTTGATCGTGTTATGAAAGCCCTTAAACAAAGCCGATACAAAATAGAACTTGCACGGATAAGCAGCTTTTCTTATTTAACTCATCCTTGGTATCCTGGTTCGGACAAACCAGCAAGTGATTGGCTTGACACCTGCTTGGGTAATTTAGAAGAGCTAATCAGAAAAACAGGAATTTAAGAGCTTTGTTGACTTAATTATTATGTTCTGTATTTTCAAATTAGATTTATTGAAACTATGGAGTTGTTAGTAAATAATAAATATGATTTATGTTTTGTTAGGTTTGGTATTGTAGAAACAAATAGGGGGATTTTTTTTATTTTTTCAAAATTTATCTACTACAAAATAATAAAATTTATAAAGTTTTAGAACTGTTTATCAAACTTCTTAATGAAAGGAATGAACTGTCCGATGATTAACAATAGGGCAGGTATCTATTTTCTTGAGATGATTGAAAATGAGAAATTCTAAGTTATCCATTATTGAACATGAATTATCTCTTCCTAAGAGTATAACAACAATTGATGCGCTAACAGCTGGTGAGATACTCGGTATTTGTGACCTTACTCGCTCTATAAAACAGAACCTTGCAAATATG
>CAYOTZ010000070.1:0-936 GCA_964407035.1 uncultured Methanosarcinales archaeon
TGTAAGCATCATACGTAGTCAAAGAAACCGAAGAATAAGAGCGGTCATAAATCACTTTACTTGGCCTTTGATTGGCTCCCTTTTCTACAAAATACAATCCCATTCTACCTTTCGAAGTTTTAATAATATATTCGGTATTTACTTTAATGCCACGCAGTGTATCCAAACAAGCATCTGTGATATCGTTATCAGGAAGGGCTGTTACAAAGGCTACTTCTCTGCCTAAAATAGATAACGAAGCAGCTACATTTGCCTCAGCCCCAGCAAAAGTCATATAAAGTGGCCCGGGCAACGACTGTCGAAATCTCATAAATCCTTTAGAATCCAAGCGCCCCATAATCTCACCAAACGTTAAAATTTTCATATCTCTAACCTCTTATTTTTTTTACAAGTTCAGCTGCCTGCCTGGCGTTTTCTTTTATTTTTTCCCATTCTTTGTTCTTGATAAATTCCCTCTTTGCAATCCATGACCCCCCCACCGCTAAAATCAAGGGATCTTCAATATACTGCCCAAAGTTATTCTGATTTAACCCACCAAGTGGAAGATATTTCAGTCCTAAATGATTATAAGGTGCGGCCATACTTTTTAAATATTTCAAACCACCAGAAGGCTCTGCAGGAAAATATTTCAAAAACTTACAACCTAACTCGACCGCTAATTCAATATCAGATGGCGTGACAATACCTGGTGCAAAGGGAAGCCCATATTTTATGGCAGCTTTCACTACATTTGGATTGAGCCCAGGTGAAACAGCAAAATCCGCACCCGCTTCACTAACCTGTTTCACCTGTTCTGTAGTCAATACAGTCCCCATCCCAATGGTCATTTCCGGAAGTTGCTTTTTGATTTCTAACATTGCATTCATCGCTACCGGGGTTCGTAAGGTCAATTCCATTACCCAAATTCCACCATCTAACAAGGCTTTAGCCACAGGT
>CAYOTZ010000070.1:946-4565 GCA_964407035.1 uncultured Methanosarcinales archaeon
CAATTGCACCACATTCATAAAGTTTTTCTTTGAGTTCCTCACTAAACATCATAGCCCCCTGTTATTCTTTAATGGTTATTCGTTTTTTCACCAGATAATCTTCCAGAGCCAAGTGCGAACAATCATGTCCGACGCCACTCTCTTTAATTCCACCATGGGGCAAATAAATAGCGTACTTTACTCCATTCACCTGCACTTCGCCAAACTTCAGTGATTGGCTAATTCGATTAATGCGATAAATATCTTTTGTAAACAAATAACTGGCTAAACCATACTCTGTTTCATTAGCCAACTTTACAACTTCCATCTCATCTTCAAAAGGAATGAGGGGAGCAATTGGCCCAAAAATTTCTTCATGATAACAACGCATTTCCAGAGTACAATTAATGAGAATGGTCGGTTCGAAAAAGCTGCCTTTGGGAATATCTGCAGGGCGTTTCCCGCCACATGCCAATTTTGCACCTTTGGCAAGAGCGTCATTCACTAATTCCTGCATTCGGTCACATGCCCGCTGATTAATAAGAGGTGCCATGGTGGGATGATTCTCTCTTCCAAAAGCTAAACGGGCCTTAGATGCTTTATCAGTCAAGATTTGCGTAAAAGCCTGGTAGACTTCTTTATGAACAAAGATACGATCGGGAGCTACACATACCTGCCCTGAGTTCCCCCCAAATTTAATAGCATTCACAACATCAGCGGCTGCTTCAAGGTCCGCATCGGGGAAAATGATCATTGGAGCATTACCACCTAATTCCATACTCGTTCTTTTGATGGAAGTACTACAACTTGCTATCAACTTTCTTCCGGTAGCTGTTGAACCAATAATCGTCACTACTTTGGGAATCGGGCTACTGGAAAGAGTATCCGATACTTCACTATTAGGACCTGTTAAAATATTGATTACACCTGCAGGAAAACCAATTTCATAACAAATTTCGCCCACAAGATAAGCAGAAAGAGGTGCACTGGCCGATGGTTTAATAATAATCGAACAACCTGCTGCAAGCGCCGGTCCTAACTTGTATCCAACATTCAACAATGGGAAATTCCAGGCTAAAAAGGCGATAGCAACACCCGCCGGTTCAGAAACCAAATAGTGTTGATGAGTACCATCCACATCAGGGATAATCTCCTCCCGTCTATGCATCATCTCCTGAGGATACCACTCCAAGGCATCAATTAAAATTTCATAATCTTCTTCTGTTGCCTCATAGGTTTTACCCATTTCATACATAATAGCTTCGCGCAATTCGGTTTCTCTTTTTATAATAGCGGCCCGCAACTTAAACATCCAGTTAGCTCGTTCCCAAATAGTCAATTTAGACCAGAGACCAAAACCTTTTGATGCTGCCATTAATGTCTTCTCTGCATCCTCTACTGTTGCCCAAGCAATTTCTGCTATTTTTTCATCAGTACCCGGACAAATCACATCGTTTTTGCGTCCACCTTTGGCATCCAATAATTGCCCATCAACATATAACTTTTTATAACCAAAATTCATCTCAATCCCTCGCTCAATTATGATATTGCATATTTACGTAAAGCATCTTCATCTATTTCTATTCCTAGACCGGGCTTATTAGGGATTTTCATCCGGCCATCCTCTACCTGAACAGCAGGTTTAATCAGTTCTTCCCGAAGCCCATTTTCACTGCGATCCAATTCAAGGAAGGGTTCCGGGGCGAACATTCTTCCTGGCGTAATATCAATATTGCTTAAAAATTGCAATGCAGTCGCCACAGCAATCCCGGTTCCCCAACAATGAGGGATAACCTCTACCCCATAAGCATTAGCCAATGAAGCAATCTTTTTAACTTCAGTAAGCCCACCGGCTGCTCCCAGATCTGGCTGTAAAATATCAGCGGATTTATTCTTTAGTAAAGTTAAAAACCCATCGCGCAAGAATTCACACTCACCAGTTGCAATTGGTATTGATGTATTTTGACGAAGCTCATAGTACTTATCGTATTCTTCTGGAGAAAGTGGTTCTTCAAACCAAAAAATATTAAATGGTTCCGCTTGGTGAGCCAATTGAATTGCTTCCCGATAATTGTAAGCATGATTGGCATCTATCATTAATTTTATTTCCGGACCGATAGCTTTACGAATAGCTTCAATATTTTTTAAATCTTGTTCTATTCCCAACCCAACTTTCATCTTCATTGCTTTAAATCCACTTTCCTTCAATACAACCGCTTCTTCCACTAAAGTCTGGGTTAAGTCATCGGTTTCAGTAAAGTACATAGCCGAAGCATAAACAGGAACAGAATCACGCTTTCTTCCACCTAAAAGAATAGAAACCGGCTGATTCAAAATTTTACCTTTCAAATCCCAAATAGCATTATCAATAGCACTAATAGCAGAAAGCATGATACCACGCCTGGCAAAATCCAGAGAACGGCGGTGCATCTTCTGCCAGATTGTTTCATTTTCCAGAGGATTTTGATTTAATACAAAAGGAGCATAAAATTCAATGGCTGCTTTTATGACGTTTGCAGGCCCATATCCTTCCCCCCAGCCAACATAACCTTCATCCGTCACCACTTTAACAATGCAAATAGTTCTTGATTCATAATGCCATTGAGAGAAATAAAACTTTTGGATTAGCTTTGAATTCAAAACAATCGGTTCAACATTTGTAATAACCATCCTTTTTTTTCTCCATTCCTTTTCATTTAAATTATCATATTGTATATTGTATTTTGTATTTTGTATACATTTTGCATATATAAAAAATAAACATTATCCTGCCGAAAATTTTGACTCCTCATCAGTTTTACTTTTTTTCAAATGATGTTTGTACCAATGTTCTTGAGCCGTTTTTACATGCATGGCCATAGCATCATAACTTTCTTTTTCTTTTTGCTTCTCAATATATTCCAGGATTTTTTGATGTTCCTCAATAGCAGCTTCTGGGGCACGGGTAAGTTGGAAATTTTCTGAAATAAATTTCTTTAACATACTGTAAATGGGCTCCATCATGATCGGAATAATTGGGTTATTCGTTGAAGCAGCAAGAGTTCGATGAAAATTAATATCGTACTTTACCATGATATGGCGTTCATCCTTGGAGTCTATCATCTTTTGTAAACATCTTTTTAAATCATTTAAATTTTTATTAGAGCGGTACAATGCAGCCAGGCGAGCAATTTCTGGTTCAAAACTAATCCGAGCCTGAATTAGATAGAGTAGGCTATCGTTTCCATATTTTAGTAACAACAGATTTTCAAAAGGATTAACTATGCTTGTAATCTCTGTACCCGATACATAAGCTCCATAACGTCCATTTATTTTTATTAATCCTTCTCCAGCAAGTCGATGGATAGCCTCGCGAATCGCGGTTCGAGAAACTCCAAAGGTGGAAACCATTTCATTTTCACTTGGCAAACGCTCCCCAGGTTGGAAGAATTTGTTCAAAATTGCTTCTTTTATTTGCTCCTCAACTTGTTTACTTAGAGGTACGTTGGGATCAATTTTCCTTAAAACCATTTTTATCCTCTACCTTGTGTTTTGTATACAATATACATTATTAATTTTCATCTGTCAATACCTTTAACGCATTGTGCGAATTATTAAAACCTAAATTGAGCGATTTTTAATTTTGTGTTCGTTTTTATAC
>CAYOTZ010000071.1:0-4487 GCA_964407035.1 uncultured Methanosarcinales archaeon
GCTGAGGATAACCTCAGGCGCGCCTTTCATATAAGCTACATAACCTTTTTCATGTTTATGCACAGTGACCATGAACTTGGTTTGGGATGAAAATGGTTCCTCTTTGACTCTCGGTAGCTTCTTTGTAATGTTCGCCTTTTTAGCAGAGACCAGCAGAGCAATCTCTGTAGGGTCGCCTATGTAGGGTGTTTCGCTGTCACAGCTTTCTTCTGCGTCGTTGCAATTATAGCCAATGGTTAGCAGCGAGGCGAGCTTGGAATTATCAACTGGGGTGCCGCGTAACAGAATTTCGCCTTTGGTATGGTAACCTGTGCCTGTTACATCGTAGAATTCGCCGTCATAATAGAGCTTTGTAACTGTCATTCTGTTCTCTGTCAGCGTGCCTGTCTTGTCTGTGCATATCACATCTACAGAGCCCAGACTTTCTATAACAGAGAGTTTTCTGACGAGCGCCTTCCGCTTCACCATCTTGCGCGTTCCAAAAGCCATAGCCAAAGTTACAACAACTGGCAATCCCTCTGGGATTGCTGCAACTCCCAAGCTGACAGCTGCAAGAAAAACAGTAAAGAGCTCTATCCTATCAGTAGAAAGCTGTATTAGAGCGATAATAACTATAAGTGCAACTATAATGTAAGCAAGCTGCTTGCCAAGTCTGCTCAGCTCAATTGTAAATGGCTGGCGCTTTTCAGGGGCTTTGTATATCTGCTCTGCTATCTTGCCAACAGCTGTAGCCATGCCAGTTGCAACCACTACGCCTTTACCGCGTCCTCTCGTCACCAGAGTATTCATAAAAGCCATATTCTTCCTGTCAGCCAGAGGCGTCTCTTTACTCAACTGTTCTGTGTGCTTGGTAACAGGAGAGCTCTCGCCTGTTAGTATTGATTCGTCTATAGCAAGTTCCCCAACTTCAATAAGCCGCAGGTCAGCAGGCACTTTAGCTCCTTCTTCCAGTACAACAACATCACCAGGCACTATCTCCTTGGGATCTATATAGCGTGGCTTGCCGTTTCTTATAACCTCGGCTGTAGAAACGCTCATCTTTTTTAGTGCGTCAATACTGCGCTCTGCTTTGTATTCTTGTATAAACCCGAAAACACTGTTAAAGAACACAATTACGAGGATAAGCACAGTGTTTTCTATTTCTGGCTCTCTACCGGGTAAGAAGCCAATCAAGTACGAAACAATAGCAGCAATTATAAGTATGATAACAAGAAAGTTTGCAAACTGTCTAAAAAATATTTTAAGAGCAGAGATATGCTTTTTTGCAATAATCGTGTTGTAGCCGTACTGCTCTAATCTCGCTTTTGCTTCCTCTTCTGTAAGCCCTCTATTAGCCTCGGTTGCTAACTGAGAAATCACCTCTTCTTTCTTCAGGGCATGGAACATATGCTAAAAGCATTGTTATCTGTTTATATATTTTATGAAACTTTATACACAAAACCAAAAATTTTAAAAACAAACAAATATTTCTTATGTTGATTTTAAATCAACAAAGGGTTTGGAGGTGGTATATATGGAAATTATACCATTGAACAGAAAGGTTTTGCTCAAGCCGCTTAGAGAGGAAACAAAAGAAATGAAGACCTCTGGCGGGATATATCTCGCTGAGAAAGAGGAATTTGATGTGAACAAGGCAGAAGTTATGGCAGTGGGTAACAAAGTGGAGTTAAAAATAAAGAAGGGTGACAAGGTGCTTTATGAAGACATTGGAGCTGACAAGCTGGGTCAGTATGTAATTGTTGATGAGAACAAAATTATAGCACTGGTTAAGTGAGGTGATTCAAAATGACAGCTAAGCAGATTGTATTTGATGAACATGCAAGAAAGCATATCATGAATGGTGTTAACAAGTTAGCGAACACTGTTAAGGTTACTCTTGGCCCAAAGGGCAGGAATGTAATCCTTGATGAGGGTTTTGGCACACCTACCATAACAAATGACGGAGTCACAATAGCAGAAGCTATAGAGCTAAAGCACCCGTTTGAGAATATGGGTGCCCAGGTTGTCAAGGAAGTGGCAACAAAGACAAAGGACAAGGCAGGGGACGGAACAACCACAGCTACTGTGCTGGCACAAACAATTGTGAGAGAGGGTTTTAAGAACATAGCAGCAGGCGCCAGTCCAATGGCTATAAAGCGAGGCATAGACAAGGCAGTGAAGCTTGTTGTTGAGGAGATAAAGAAGCAAGCAAGGAAAGTTGACAACAAGGAGAAGATAAAGCAGGTAGCCACTATATCTGCCAATAATGACGAGGCAATTGGTGGGCTTATAGCAGAGGCAATGGAAAAAGTAGGTCATGACGGCGTTATAACAGTAGAGGAAGCAAAGTCATTAGAAACCCACCTCAATGTTGTAGAGGGTATGCAGTTTGACGAGGGCTATGTGAGTCCGTATATGGTAACAAAAGAAGACACTATGGAAGCCATTCTGGATGAACCATACATCCTGATTTACGATAAAAAAATAACAACAGTCAAGCCACTTATAAGATTGCTGGAGCACATATCGCAGATAGGCAAGCCATTGCTCATTATAGCTGAGGATGTGGAAGATGAGGCATTGGCAACTCTTGTGCTGAACAACCTGAGAGGTGTATTGAAGACAGTGGCTGTCAAGGCGCCTGGCTTCGGAGACGACCAGAAGCACCAGCTTGAGGACATTGCTACATTGACTGGCGGCAAGGTAATTAGCTCAGAAAAGGGTATGAAGCTTGAGGATGTAACAATCGACGACCTTGGTGAAGCTAAGAGAGTAAAGGTTGACAAGGAAAAAACAACAATTGTTGAAGGCAAAGGCGACTCGCAGAAGATAAAGGAAAGGATTGAGGCAATAAAGAAACAGATAGAGAAGACAGAGAGCGAGTTTGACAAGGAGGACCTGCAGAAGCGCCTGGCAAAGCTTGCAGGTGGTGTAGCTGTCATTAATGTGGGTGCACCTACAGAAACTGAGATGAAAGAGAAAAAAGCGAGAGTAGAAGACGCACTGGCAGCTACAAGGGCTGCTGTTGAAGAGGGCATTGTGCCTGGCGGTGGTAAAGCACTGATTAATGCAATACCTGCATTGGACAAGTTCCAGTTGCAAGGAGAAGAGGCAATCGGTGTCAACATTATCAGGCAGGCATTGAGCACTCCACTCAAGCAGATATCAGAGAACGCTGGCAAGGACGGTGGTGTTATACTAAACAAAGTGCTGAGTTTGAAGGACAAGGACGCTGGCTATAACGCTGCAACAGACAGGTTTGAAAACCTGATACTTGCAGGTGTTATTGACCCTGCCAAGGTCACAAGAAGTGCGTTGCAAAACGCAGCGTCAGCAGCATCAATGTTAGTAACCACAGAGGCAATGGTAGCAGAGATTAAAGAAGAGGAGAAGAAAGAACAAGCAGGACCAGGAATGCTACCACAGATGATGTAAAACCCTCTTTTAATTTTTTATATTGTTAAAATGCCTAAGATTGTGTTAGCATACATTACGAATCCTTCTTTGAAGAAGCAAAATCACTTGCAAAGCTACTTATTGAGAAGCGCCTCATAGGAAGTGCGAATATATTTCCAATTAAGAGAGTTTATTGACGGAAAGGAAAAATTGAAGAAGATGAAGAACAAGTTCTTATCGGTAAGACAACGAAAGGTAAAGTTGAAGAGCTAAGAAATATGGTAAGAAAAAACCAGAGTTATGAGACACCTTTGCATATTGATATTAGGAGCAGATGCAAACACGGAATACTATGATTGGCTAATTTCAGAGCTAAAACCGAAACAAATTTAGATTGCTGTGCAATTCTTGATTGAATGAGAACAGGAGTATTATTCTCTGGCGGTAAGGATTCTGTGTTAGCATTGTACCAAGCCAAGCAATTTGAAGAGGTTAATTGCCTGATTACAATTGAATCAGAGAACCCAGACAGCTTTATGTTTCACACGCCCAACATACAGCTCACAAAACTACAGTCAAAGGCGTTGGGATTGCCACTGGTGTATGTTAAGACAAAGGGAGAGAAGGAAAAGGAGCTGAAAGAGCTTGAAAATGCGATTAGGATTGCCAAGAAAGCTTATGGTTTGGACGGTATTGTGACTGGTGCTATTGCTTCTGTCTACCAGGCAACCAGAATTCAGAGAATATGCAACAAATTAAAGCTTTCTTGCTTTAACCCTCTCTGGCTAAAGTGCCAGTTTGAGATTTTAGAGGAGCTCATAAAGTTGAAGTTCAAGGTGTTGATTACAGGCGTGTTCGGCGATGGCTTGCAATCATTGATAGGAAAGCAACTCGATAACAAACTATTGGCAGAGCTAAGGCGGGCGAACGAGAATTTTAGGATAAATCCTGCTGGTGAGGGCGGCGAGTTCGAGAGTTTTGTGCTGGATATGCCTCTGTTTCGCAAGAAAATAGTGATACAGAAGTTTGAATTGTTAGAGCTCTCAGAATATTCAAGATTGATAGAGATAAAAAGGGCAAGATTAGAGCCAAAATGAAAGCACTTATTGTTT
>CAYOTZ010000072.1:0-4456 GCA_964407035.1 uncultured Methanosarcinales archaeon
CGGATTAGCTGAGGTCGAGCTCTGCAATTTCAGGTATCAATTTTAACACTTTTTTCTTGACATTCTCAAGTATCTCTGTCGGAATCTGTTTGGAAAGCTTAACTTTTGCCTTGTTTGAATCAATTTCAATTTCAGGTGACTTCTCCAAAAGCTCCAATTTGAGTAATGCTTGGAGCTTTTCTTTTGTGTCAGTGACAAGCTGGCCAATCTGAACCTCATAAACAAGGTCTCTGCCAGCCAAAGGGTGATTAAAGTCAACTATTGTCCTGCCACCTGTAACAATCCGAACAACACCAGGTATTCCATCAACATCCACCCTCAACCCAGGAAAAGGGGTAACACCCTGCTTTTTGAATTTTGATGTGCTGATTAGCTTCAAAAGTTTGCCATCTTTTTTGCCAAAGCCCTCTTCTTGTGATAGCATTATTTTATAACTCTTGCCGGGTTCCTTTCCGATTATCTTTTTGTCAAGCCCTGGTAACAGATAACCCTCACCAATACATACAATTTGCTCTCCATAACTTCCATTTTTATCATAGATGTTGTGCTGTTTTGCAACCTCAGCATTAGTAGTATCAAAAACCTCGCCTGTTTCCATTAGTTTTCCAGTAAACCTAATCTGAACGAAATCTCCTTTTTTAATTACCATTTCAATGACCTCACAGAGAAGCTGTTAGAAAAAGGTTAAAACCAAGTTTATAAAGGTTTCGCTGTGAGCCTATTGGTAAACCAAAAATTGTAAAGGCATCCAGTAACAATGCTTTAAGTCAAGCTATATGTAATATGTTTTTTGAAAAAACTAAGCCAGCTTTAGCTATATCCTCAGAAATTACAACTCACTTTGGTGCAATGATTGGTTATCCTAAAGAGAGAATTACAGGAGAGTTGTTTTATCCAGTTCAATTCTACGAAATAAGATTGCCTAGGGGGCTCCGAGGTTCTCGGCTGTTACGCCAAACTTCTTCAATGCAGAAAGCACCTCAGAAAAAACCTGCTCTATGCTCTTGTTCGTAGTGTCTATTACAATATCGAACTGGGACTTGTCATAGCAACTAATACCGTAGAGTGCCTTATAGCGCTTGTCATCACTCGTCATTCTTTTTAGTATGCCCTGATATGCCTCATCGGCACTGCTGTATCTCTCTTCAGGCCTGCCAGATTCCCTGCTTTCTTGGAATATTCTTCTAGCAGCTTCTCTGGGCTCAACATCTAAAAACAACTTAACAGAGTTTGGAATAAAATAATAAGCTGTTCTGCTCTCCACAATTATATTATCTTTGGTCTTGCCAAGCTCCATAACCTTTTCATCGACAATCCTGTCTGTGAAAAAGCTTTCCTCATCCATCTTGTTAAGCTCGGCAAGAGAAATACCCATCTCATTCGCAAGTTGGCGCCTCATACCTCCAATGTAATATCTCTCATAGCCAAGCTGCTTGGCAAGCATTTTTGAAATTGTTGATTTACCAGAACCAGGCACGCCACTCACTGTAATTATCATTCTCTAAGTAGCACCTCTGTCATTGCTGCAAACGCTGGCCTTGTGATGAAAACACCAATTGTCACACCAACTATAGTTGTGAGGGCAAAACCGCGCAATAGCCCGGCACCAGTCCACATTAGCGGTATTACAGCGACAACAGTAGTGAAGTAAGCACCCATAATTATAAAGAATGCTTTTTTGATTCTCTCTGTTAGACTGTAGCCCTTTCTCGACTCGCCACGAAGTATTTCATCAGCAATAACAATCTGGTGGTCCACAGAGGTGCCTATTACAATTATCATGCCAGCTATAGCTGATAAGTCCAAATTCCAGCCGATCAATGCTGCGAAACCGAGCACTATTATCATCTCGGATAGAAGAGTTATCAAAATGGGAATTGCAATAACAAGCTTTCTGTATCTCAGATAAACAACAGCAAACACAGCCACAATAGCAAGCAGAGCAACAGTGAGTGCATTTCTCACAAAACCCTTGCCGAGTGTTGGCGATATAGATGTCATCTCTGCAACATCAAGCTTTGTAGGCAGACTTCCCGTAATGAGAATTGTCTGAAGCTGTTTCATGTTTTGGATGGCATTATATGCTGCCTCACGCTCAGTGTTCCCTAAACCAGAGCCAGATATTGCTATGCTTGTTTCTGGCTTGCCACGAAGCGACGCTGATATCCTAAGCTTATCTACAAGCTTGTCATCCAAATACAACTCTAAGTCCTTCGACAGGTACTCCTCGCCATTCTGTGCAGGGAGAACATCAAGATTCTTAGTAGCATCTGCCATACGCTTCGCTGCATCTGGACTTAATGATATGGCAAATCGAAAAGCACACACCCAAGCACCATCTCTTGTTTGTCCGCAGCCCTTATAAGGGTCAATACCAGAACACTGGGCTGAGCGGCAAACATATGTTATATCTCGTTTTCCACCTATGAACACTGTATAGTTGCCTACCTTGCCCTCAAACTTACCCTGCCTTGACAAGAGTGTTTTGACTTCGTCCTTTTTTGCACCTGCAATTTCAACAAGTATATAGTTGTCGCCAGATAGGTCTGTCGCTTTTCTCACCACAATGTCACTCAAGCCAAACACATTCAAACGCTGCTTAAGGTTAGCCAGAAGCATCTCAAAGTCGCTCTCGTTCAGCTTCTCCTCTGGTTTGAGAATGACTCTTGTGCCTCCTGCAAGGTCCAGCCCCTTTCTGATGTTAGATGTAGGTGCAAGATAAACAGACAAGCCAATGGGCTCCACGCCTATAACTTTATTAATAGTTTTGTTAACATAAATTGTTTCCTGCACTGTCCTGTTAACGAGTGTCCCATTTACATTTACCTGTTCGGTTTTATTCACTGTAACAGGCACAAGTTCAGGCAACACTGTCACATTGTACAATGGCTTTGAACGAAGTGTGTATGTTTTTTTGTTTGTTTTTATTATAAAAGTCTGGTTGTAAGTCAACCTATTTATGATAGAGTAGTAATCGTCCAGGTCTTCAATTGGGATGTTGTCTATGCTGATTATCCTTTCCCTTGACATTGGCGGTAGTGTTGGCTTGGGGTTTTCAATACCTGCAATGCTCGCTGAACTGTTTGGTGTTATACTTCTTATAGCCACTCCCTTGACAAACGGGTTTGGCTGTATAGCATATATAGAGAGCAATAAGAAAATTAGCAATATTATTATTCTTGAGTTCCTGAATATACTTTTTAGTTTACCCATTTTTCTTTTTTTCCATAAACATTCTCAGTAAACCAGCGTTAAGCATCCATGTGTTGAGAAGGTCTATTAACAGTCCAATGAACACTATTCTCATTATTTCTGTAATAACATCCGATTTTGACAGCAGCAAAGCCACAGTAACAGCAACCAAAGTAGTGCTGGTTGTTGTTAGTCCTGTCTTCATTGCCCTGTATATTCTTGCCATAAGGGGTGCGTCACGCCTCCTTAGGACATGAGTTGATAACAGTATGTCAGTGTCCACAGAATAACCTATTAACATAAGCAAAGCCGCCAACCCGGCAGTGGAAATCTTCAAGCCCAAGAGATTGGAAACAGAAAGTGTCAGCACGATATCAGAAAAAGCTGATAGTATTACAGCCACGCTGGGTATAAAAACACGAAAATAGGCAAACACTACAATGCCCATAAGAACAAACGCAATCAACAGGGCAAGGAGCGTCTCTTTAAAGAAACTCTCACTCAGCATAGAACCAATAATCTCGACACTTATCTGGTCCTCAGAGAGCTTACCAGTTAATTCCTCTATATGCTCTGTTAAGGCTTCAAGCTTCTCACCACCCAACGAAGTGTCAACAATGAAGCCAACCTGGGAACCTCTTTCCTCTAACACTCTAAGATTGAAATCCTCGCTAGGAAACGATTGTTCAAGTTCGCTCTTTAGCTTGTTTATATCAATCGTCTCATTGTAATAAATGGTAAGTGTAGTTCCTCCTTTAAGTGATATATCCTTGAGAAGGAAGCTGCCAGTGGTTATCTGCTGGCTGACTATTTGAACCAATCCAAGTAAGAGGAGAATTAATGGAATTAATACTAATAGTTTGTATCTTTTTTCATACACGGCTTTAATCCCGGCTAAAAAGCTCATGAAATGCCCAAGAAAAAAAGCTCATTAATAAAACTTATGTTTATAAACTTTAGTGAAAAATTGCCTGAAAAATTCCATAGTAAACCTTAAAGCCGTCAAATCCTGGGAATGGAAGCATATTGAAAATAAACAGCAATAGATTGATTCTTTTTGTCAACACAAGAGCAACTGTTGTCTGAGTGGAGAACTTTCTAATCCTCAACAATAAATTGGCTGTAATGAACAATATAAGGTTGACAGCAGGACCGGCAACAGCAATAAGTGAATACTGTAATGGGTGAAGTGGAAACTGAGAGCTGATCGAGACATAGGCAGGAACAAAGAAAATAAATCCAAAGTTCATCAATTTCAGCATTA
>CAYOTZ010000073.1:0-4431 GCA_964407035.1 uncultured Methanosarcinales archaeon
CTGCCTGTAGATGTGATGGAGTTAAGCAAAGTAGAGGGTCTTGGCCCGAAGAAGCTCAAGATGCTCTGGGAGAAGCTGGATATAAAGAACATAAAAGAGCTAAAGAGGGTAGCAGAGCAGGGAAAACTGCGTAACTTGGCTGGTTTTGGCGAATAAACAGAAAAAGCATTGCTTGAAGCAATTAACTACATTGAAACAGCTAACAGGCACAGCTTGGGTGTTGTCTTGCCATTGGCAGAGAGAATAGCAGGGAGATTGAGGGAATTTGGCTTGGCTGATAAGATAGATATTTGCGGCTCACTGAGGCGAAGAAAGGACACTATTGGCGATATGGACTTGCTTGCTGTATCTGATGAGCCAGAGCATCTCATGGACATCTTTACTAGCTTAGAGTTTGTTGAAAAAGTGCTTGTCAAGGGAGCTACGAAAACTTCGGTTATTGTAAGTCCTGGGATACAGGTCGACCTTAGGGTAGTTAGCAGAGATAGCTATGGGTCAGCACTTCAATACTTCACTGGCTCTAAACAGCACAACATAGAGCTTCGCAGTTTAGCAAAATCACTTGGTTATAAGCTATCAGAGTACGGTTTATTCAAGGGCTCAACTTGCATAGCTGGCAGGGAAGAAGTAGATATCTATAAGGCACTTGGCTTGAGTTATATTGTGCCAGAGATGAGAGAAGCCCGAGGCGAGATTGAACTGGCTACAAATCACAATTTGCCAAAGCTTGTTGAACCAAGCGATATAAAAGGGGACCTTCATTTGCATAGCACTTGGTCAGACGGCTCTGCTACGATAGAGGATCTTGCAAGAAAAGCAATTGAGCTGGGTTATAGCTATATAGCTATAACAGACCATTGTGGTAGATTGAAAATAGCAGGGGCTTTATCATCCAGTGAGCTTAAGCAACAATGGAAGGAGATAGATAAGCTTAACAAGAAGCTTGCGCCCTTTAGAATCTTGAAAGGAGTAGAAATCGAGATATCTATAACAGGTGAGCTTAGTCTCCCTTTGGAGTTTCTCAAACAGCTTGATATAGTGATTGCCTCTGTGCATACAGGGCTTAAACACACCAAAGAAGAAATGACGAGAAGAATATGCAGAGCTATGGAGAACCCTTATGTAACGGTCATTGCCCACCCCACAGGCAGATTGCTGGGCAAGCGTCCTGGTTATGAGCTGGCAATGGATACAGTGTTCAAAAAAGCAGCTGAAACAGGCACATTGCTTGAGATTAATGCTCACCCTTTGCGACTCGACCTCAATGATGTTTACGCTTTTGATGCTAAAAAGTTCACTTTACTGGTGATAGATACAGATAGTCACACGCTGGCTGGTATGGACAACATGCGCTATGGACTGTTCATGGCAAGGCGTGCGTGGTGCTCACCGAGCCATATACTGAACACATTTAGCTTAAATAAACTTCTCAATTGGTTGAGCAAACCTAAGAAACAGCGTTTAGCTCTCCTCTCCCAAACTTGAGACCTCGTCAATAAACTCCTGGGCTGTTTTCACACGCTGAAGTGTGTTCTCTTTTGCACAGTATGGACACCTAACAGGCAGTTTCTTGCCCTCTGGCACCTCTAAAATGTAATTGCAGTTAGAGCACTTGTACCTCATCCTAATGCTAATTTATCTTCCTTTCTATAAATATTTTTTGGTTATCGATTATCTGTGCATATCTGAGGTAAGGACATTAGAAAGGTCATTTTACTGTTAGGGTTATAGAAAAATATATATATGACAAATGTATTTTTGTTTAAAAACGAAAAAAGGGGGTGTTGGTTATGTGGACAATTCTGACGAAACCAGCAGAAGCAATAACAAAAGCGAAGAGAGAGAAAGACCTTGGGAAGAGCATGCTTGTTCTGTTGGTTGCAGTATTGATTTTTGGGTTGGATGTGTTGCTATTCAGTGGAGCTGTTTATAGGTCTGGTTTTGGTTCTGCTTTTTTGGCAGGCATTCTGGCAGCTATAATGTTTTTTATAGGGATAATAATTCTGGGTTTTCTCTTGCAGGTTGGCTTGCATGTGCTTACTGGACATGACGATTTCTTTAGTTCAGTGACACCATTAGCATACTCCTGGCTTGTGCTTGCTTGTGGTATGTTGATAGCGACAATACTTGGCTTGATACCGACCTTTATTGGACCCTTGCTTGGTGTTTTAGTGATGTTGCCTACACTCGTGCTGTTCCATGTTGTGTTTATAAAGGGTATAATAGAATTGTATGAAACAGACTTGCTTACAGCGATTGTAGCAGTATTCATAGTATATACAGCAATATCAATGGCATTAACTTGGGGCACAGCATTCTACGGCTTGAGGTCCATTAGTGAGTTATTGAAAGCGGTCTTAAGTGGAAGCTTGCAGCCACCTATGGGTGTTACACCCTTTTAATCAAACCTATTCTTTTTTTATAAATTCTATTTCTTTGTCAAAGTAAATTCCTTTGTGAAGTGTAACAGGCCGCCAGTTATCTATAACAAGTTCTGCTTCCAACCACTTGCTGAGTTCTTCTGGATTGCCTATAGTAGCAGAAAGGGCAAGAAGCTGCACTTTTGGAAAGAGATGTTTTATAAATGTAATTAGAACTTCTAAAGTTGGTCCTCTGCTCGGGTCGTTCAGCAGATGGATTTCATCTATAACAACTAAACCAACCTGCCCAAGCCAAGGAGCAGAATGCCTTATTAATGAGTCAAGCTTCTCAGGTGTGGAGATTATAAGGTCGTAGCTACCCAGGTAGCTGTCGCTTGAGTCAATGTCACCTATAGAGAGGGCTATCCTGATGATTCTGTTGTAAGCTGCCTTGAAGTCCTTGTACTTCTCGTTCGCCAATGCTTTTAGAGGCACAATATATATTACCTTCTTGTGCTCTTCAAGAATTACCTTGAGCCCTGCTATCTCTGCAATTAATGTTTTTCCTGAGGCAGTTGGAGTGCATACTAACAGGTTTTTCTTTTTGAGAAGTCCTTTTTTAATCGCCTTTTCTTGACTTGGCCTAAGCTCTTTATACTTACTTGAGATTATTGAGTAGAGTTGCTCTGGTATATTCCCGCGCAACTCGCTGAGCTTCATAGAAACAGCTATTATGTTATTATTATTAAACTTTTACTAAATCAGCAACTGGATATTGCCTATCACTATCAGCTGTATCACTCCTGTTAATGTTTATATCCAGAATTTTCAGAAGTTTGTCTCGCTTTATTACTATGCCGTTTGGTAGAGAAAAATAGTAATCTTGAGTTAATGCGAGACCAAAAATCCAGTAGCTTGTTAATGGGCTACTGTTGACAATTCTCTTTGTTAGAGAATGGAGAAGCGTTTCCTCTTGTGAAGAGGGCTTAATAACAATTGCAGCAGGAATACTGACATTGTTAATGTCAACCGCATCAAACATCCAAGCTTTATAAATATGCTTTCCCAATTTCCTGGGATTTCTTAGGTAAATATGAGGCATAAAGAGCAGATTCGGGTTAACCTTCATGGATAAAGGACTGTCACCTTCTGCTGTAAGTGAACACAGCTCAAGATACTCTTGACGAGTATCTCTTGTGTAGTTAATCTCTACTGGGGGATATAATAAATTTGCTAAGCTGTTGGGAATATGAACAGGCTTTGACAATTTTTCATAGTTTTCAATAAGCTCTCTTAAAGAATATAGTTCATACGCTTTGAAAGTTTTCATAAACATTTGTTTCAAATTTAAAGGCATCTTCATCCCTTCTCTCAAACTAAATGTAATTATGCTATTAGCAATGTCTTCCAGCAGATCAGGTCTCTCTATCATATGCTTGGGTATAATTCAATTTCTTAAAAATCTTTCTCACTTTAGAGTAATATCCAAAGCAGTTAACCAAAAAGCTAAATTACGAAAACTTTATAAATAATTACTTACCTTTTGGTAGTTAAAATGTCAGACCCTAACGCTACTAAAACATTAGAAGATTTTGTAAAGGGAATTATTGAAATGGACCACAAGATTAGAGAATTGAACCCAGATGAGATTATTTATACAATAAGAGGAGCTGTGCCTCTGGCAGACCTGTTGCATATTGTTGACCCTCAGATAATCACTTATAATGAAGCGTATATGCCTGCTTCAAGTGCAATTATGAAGTCCAAGGATGTTATTTACAAATGGTTCTTGAATTTTTTGAAAGCAAATCATCAGATAGGAGAACAACAGCACATTATAACAATAGATGAAATTGTTAGCGGGAATTCTGTTAGCAGGGTAACAAAGCAGGTTGTCCGAGCTATAGTTAAGTATTCTCAAGAACTCGGTATGACACAGGAGGAAGTTGAAAAAGAGATAATCTATCACAGCGTTGGAATATTGGACTTAAGCAGAGCTCCAGCACGCTCAAGAATGGCGAGATACTATCGCAGTCTTGAAGCAGCAGGAATCGTTATTCCTGTTTCAGTT
>CAYOTZ010000074.1:0-4421 GCA_964407035.1 uncultured Methanosarcinales archaeon
GTAAGGCAACACCAGAGTCAGATATCGATGTTTTCATAGTTATTGATGATACAGATGTGAAGAGAATGACGCGCTTTGAACTTAAAGAAAAGCTAAGAGCGATCATTATAAGCATGGGCATAGAAGCTGGCGAACTCACAGGCATAAGAAACAAGCTTAACATTCAAGTATACATTTTAACTGACTTCTGGGACTCTGTGAGGGAAGCAAACCCAATTATCTTTACTTTCCTTAGAGACGGAATACCACTACATGACATAGGAACATTCTTACCCTGGAAGCACCTGCTCAAGATGGGTAAGGTCAAACCATCGCAGGAAGCCATAGACCTCTATATGAATTCTGGGGAGGAGATTCTGAAACGAGTCCAGAGAAAGCTCACCGAGATAGGTATGGAAGACACTTATTGGGCAATACTCACTCCATCTCAAGCAGCACTTATGCTGTATGGAGTTCCACCACCCACACCTCGAGAAACACCGGAACTCATGCAAAAGATTTTTGTTGAAAAGGAAAAGATTCTCGAAGAAAAATATGTTAAGATACTTGAGAACAACATAAAGGTAAGAAAGGATCTTGAACATGGCAAGCTAAAGAAGCTAACTGGTGAAGAAGCGGACAAACTTTTGAGAAACGCAGAAGAATACTTGAAGAGAATACAGAAGTTGTTCGAAACGATAAGAGAAAGAAAGGAAAAAGAGAATGTTGCCAAAGACTATGACAGTGTAATATCACTGGCAAGAGATGTTCTGAAGCTTGAAGGAGTAAGCTATGTGAAAGATTCTGAGATTGCAGAAGAGATCAAAGAAAAACTTGTGGACCAGGGCAAGCTCGAATCAAAATACTACAGGAAGCTGAATCAGATAATCAAGTTCTACAGGGATTATGAAGTAGGTAAGATAACAAAAGCAGAGATATCAGCTTTCAAAAAGGACATCACTTCATTGACAAAGCGTCTTACAGAATACATACAAATGGTACAGAACAGGGCTGTAGAGAGATGCAAAATAACAGTAAAGCATGGTGATAAGTTCGGTGAGATTTTCCTGCTCAAAGACAAGGCATTCATAGTGTTTGACATTGAAGCCCAAAAGAAGGAAGTAGCAAAAGCAACTATAAAGAAGGGCAAAATAATCAACATAAAAGAATCTTCTATTGAAGAGCTTGACAATGCCATTGCAAATGAGAAGCTACCAGAGAGAGCATTCATCAAGGAGAGCTTGTTTGAGGACTTAAAGAAGTACTTTGGCAAAGAAGTAGAAATTTTGATAAGACGCTAGACAAAAATATATATTCTAAATCCATAATTTTTTTAATATATTATAGCTTCTTATTAGATAATGAAGACCGGCGTCAGTGTCGCAGATGCAATGACTTACAATCCAATAACGATTTCTCCAGATGCTTCTCTTGAAGAAGCCGCTAGGATAATGAAGGAGAATGGTATTGGCAGCTTGATAATCAAGCAAGATAGCGAACTTCTTGGCATAATCACAGAATGGGATATTGTAAGAAAAGTTGTAGCTGCTAGCAAGAACCCAAAAGAGCTAAAGACAAAGAACATAATGGTTAGAAAATTAATAACAATAACCCCCAATAGAGACCTATATGAAGCTCTAGTGAAAATGCGAGACAATGACATAAAGCACTTACCTGTTGTAAAGGGAAACAAGCTTGTTGGTTTTTTAACGCTAAAAGATGTTCTTAAGATTCAACCTGAACTCTTTGATATTCTGATTGACAAGATAGATGTGCGAGAGGCAGAGTCAAAACCAATTAATGAGGATAAGTTCTCTTCTGGCACATGTGCTGTTTGCGGCAAGTTCTCTAAGACCTTGCTGGACATAAATGGTATGTTCGTCTGTAGGAAATGCCGTGAGATGAATTACGAAAATTTTAAATAGTGTCTTCCTTATAGTGAAATTTTATGGCTGAAGTTGTTGTGCCAGAACCAGATCTCAAGCTGCCAAGCGTTATGAAGGAGTTTCCTGCTCCTGATTTTATAATAAAATACAGGGGTGTGATTGATTTTGACGGTCTCTATAAATTGGTGTGCAAATGGCTTACTAACAGAAAATTCCAGTTGTATGAGACAACACATAAGGTAAAACCACCCGAGATAGAGATAGTGCTGGACGGAAGGCGGAAGCGAACTGCGTACAAGCGTGACCGCGTTTTTGTTCATTTCCATATGTTCAAGAACAGGGATGTGCTTGAAGATTACAATGGCAAAAAGATTAAAAAGATTGATGTGAGAATGAAAATAACTTTCAGTTGTAAGATCGAAACTGGCTACCCAAATTACTTTGGTTGGAACAGGTGGCAGGAATCGCGTTTTAAGATGGTGCTGCAGAACTTTTTAAATAGGTATATTCTAAAAAAAGAGATTGACTTAAAGGATGCAGACCAGCTTTACTATGAGCTCTATGAACTCCACGGAAAAGTGAAGGAATTCCTTGGAATGGAAAGCAAGGCGAGTGCGTATTAAAAATGGCTGAGATATATTTTGTGGTCAAAAAGCAAACAATAAGCTATGATGGGATATTCAACATGGACGAGTTGTATCACACAATAGACAAGTGGTTCAAGGACAAGGGATACGACAAGAACGAGGTGAAAAACGAGGAGATTGTAGGAGAGGAAGGCAAACAGATATTCTTGCTGCTCGAGCCATGGAAAAAAGTAACTGACTATTCCAAGAATGTGATAAGGGTAGACATAAAGATAGCCAACTGCAAAGAGGTTTTGGTTGATATTGACGGACATGAGATGAAAATGAACAAGGGCAAGGTAATAGTAGCAACAGAGGCATTCCTAATGACAGATTATGAAGATAGGTTTGATAGACACCCAATCTACTATTTCACAAGAACTATATTTGACAAGTTCTTTTTCAGGATTTACACGAGCAAATATCAAGACGAGCTGAAAGAGCACACCAAAGAACTTAGGATGCACATAAAAGCATTTTTGAACCTGTACAGATTCAAATTGGAGAAATAGCTACCACAAGCTTTATAAAGATTTTTAAATCCCATCAAAAGAAGTGACGCTCTATGGAAGTAAAACAAATTGTGATGACTGCTGTTAAAAAAGGTAGTAATGTTGTAATAGACGGTGAACCATGCAGAGTGACAGACATACAGATATCAAGACCAGGGAAGCATGGACATGCTAAGGTCAGGTTGGCAGCAGTTGGTTTGATTGACAACAAGAAAAGGGTAATAGTGAAGCCGGGGCACGACAAAATAGACGTGCCAATAATAGACAAGCGCACAGCCCAGGTTCTTTCTATTCACGGCAATATTGCTAATGTGATGGACATTGAAACATATGAAAGTTTTGACCTTAGAATTCCAGAAGAGCTGCAGGGTAGCGTCACAGATGGTGTAAATGTATTGTATTGGGCAATAGGCAACAAAAGGATTATGAAGCAGGTAAAGTAAAATGGCAAAGGTCCCTGAAGCTGAGGCAAGAATCTTCCACAATGTGTTCGTTTGCAAGAAATGCAAGAGCAAGATAAGAGCTCCAGTGCTGAAAGTTGCAGAACAGAAGGTAAAATGCAGGAAATGCGGTAGCAAGGCACTGCGCCCCAAGCGCAAAAAATGAGTTTTCTTAGCTTTTTAATAAATTACAAATATGTGCTGTTGTTCTATACCTCTGTTGCTCTTATTGTTTACTTTAACAGGAAAAAATTCGATGTAGAAGCAAAATTCATTTATCTCTACAGAACAAAGTTCGGACTCAAGCTCATTGATTCTATCGCAAGACACAAGAAAACAATTATAGCTATAGGAAAACTCAGCGCATTTGTCGGCTTTCTCGGTGTTTTCTATGTGATATGGTTGTTAATTAAAAGATTGATTGTTGTGCTAACAAATCCAAACGCTCTTGGGGTTGCACCTGTACTGCCTGGTTTGCCAATTGCAGGCACAGGCATAAATTTCCCGCTTGTTATCGGTTGGATTTCATTGTTCATTATTATTGTAATCCACGAATTCTCGCACGGTGTAATGGCAAAAGCACATAACATTAAGGTAAAGTCCTCTGGTATTGCTTTTTTTGGCCCTATACTTGCTGCTTTTGTAGAGCCAGACGAGAAGCGACTTATCAAGCAAAAACCCATTGTGCAGAACTCTGTTTTCAGTGCTGGACCTATAGCCAATATAGTAACGAGCTTTCTCTTTTTTCTTATTCTTGGTTATCTCATAGCACCGGCAGTTAAAGGAATCACAGAGATTCGTGGCATTGAAATATCACCTATCAATGAGACACCGGCTCACTATGCCGGCTTGCCAAATAGCTCTGTATTGATTGGAATCAACAATGTTACAATAACCACCATAGAACAGCTTCAAAACATAACAAAGCAGATAAAGCCAAACACAACTGTAACCCTGAATCTGGCTTCCAACAAAAGT
>CAYOTZ010000075.1:0-4411 GCA_964407035.1 uncultured Methanosarcinales archaeon
TTTTTCTTAGATAAGACATGGCCAGAGTTTACTCTTGACGATTACAAAAATATAGTGGAGGATTTCTACAAGCGCGAACGAAGATTCGGCAAGTAAAAACGAAATTTATTTATATTAAATATCTAATTTGAAGATTTAAAGTTTAGATTTTAAGTTTACAAAATATCAAATAAAAAAGGTGGTAGTATGCTAACTAAACTGAGCTCCTTGTTAGTTGTATTTTTTCTAGCAATTCCTTTTGTTTTCGCTAACATGCTTGTTCTTGAAACAAGCAGTTCTGAGTATGCTGCTGGTGAAGCTGTTAGGGTTTTCGGTTATTATTATGACGACTCTCAAGCACCATTAGCTAATGCTACTGTTCGTTTGAGCCTTGATGGCAACTTAAAAGTTATACTCGCTACTGATATAGAGGGCTCTTATGAATATTTCATTACCAATTTAACTGATACAGGCAATCACACCATAGTTGCAAATGCTACTAATGATACTGCTGTGATTCGGTTTAGGGTTTATCCTTTGTCACAAAAAGTTAGCTACCAGATAATTGCTTCAACTCTCACAGTTCCTTACCAAAACCCAGTGCTTAATCTCACTGTAAAGAAATTCCTTGGTAATAATCTGTCTGCATTACCTTATAACTTAAGTATATACTATGAAAACGGTTCACTTTATGGTACATCTGCTGGGGTAAGCAATGTTGCAAAGCTTTTAAGTTTTCCCAAACATGTTGGTTTGTATACTGTTGTTATAGATAACAAAAAGAGTTTTGTCGTGTCTGTGGCAAAGTTTTCAATGAGATTCAAGATTACAGATGCATCTGGAAACCCCAAGAATTTTTTTCAACCAGGCGGGACTGTCTATTTCGAGGTTGAAGGTTTTTCAAATGGTAAGCAGATACATAATGCTACTGTTGTGGCGAGAGTAACAATGCCTTCTGGTGTGATACGCACTGTTCCATTAACAGAGGATGATGGAGTTTACAAGGGCAATACAAGTAATTCGCTTAGTGGTGCGGCTATTACTCTTGTTGCAGGTCATTATGATGTAGAGTTCGTAATGAAAGACGCACTTAATAATGAACAGAGTGCAAGGGGCTACTTTGATGTGCTTGGGTTAGATGTTGACGTCGAACTCAAAGTAGATAGAACGTTCCATGCAGGAGACCAGGTCATGTTCGATGTGATTGTTAAGGATATTACTATCGATGAGCTTTTGACGAACGATGAAGTGAGCTATACACTCGAACTTGAGAAGGATGGTGTTGTATATGACACTTCGGATTTTGTTGTTACTAATGCTACTGATATAAGCTACACATCAAGGATTACCTACACTGTTCCTGCTAAACTTGAAGATGGGATATACAAACTCAGTGTTCGAGCATACTCGAGCGGTAAACTCGGCAAGTGTAAGGAACTGTTTGAGGTGCGCAATACAGAACTATACATAAAGCTAACAGATAGTTTCGGTGGTGACAGAGATATGTTCCAACCGGGCGAGTTAATGAAGATTTCTGCTTTGTCAAATAAGAACATTACCTACCTTGAGATAACTGTTTATGATAAGTCAGGAGCTATTGTTGTTTCTTCTAATTCCACAGGTAGCACCAATGAACTATCTTCAATCTTTTCAGCGCCCCAGCAGCAGGACGAGTATAATGCCGAAATAAAGGCGATTGTCAACAACAAGCTTATTACTGTGAAGAGATGGTTTGTTGTGCAGAATTATCTCTCATATATGAATACCTATAAGTTTGACTACACACCAAGTTTCAGTTTTGAGAGTGGAGAAAATTTCTTTGGTGAAATATGGGTTTTTGATATTACCTCTGGAATAAGTGTTGATCTGAACAATTTCATTGTAAAATTTGATAAGATAATTAATGAGCGGACTCAAGAAGAATACACAAACATTAAAACTATTTATAACGCTACTTATAGTGACCCGGCATTCGGGAAGCTAGTGTATTTAATTAACACTACATTGCCTATTGGTATGTATAGGGTGGAGTATACTATTGTTGATGAGAACGGTAACTCATTCAAGGGCAAAGGTTGGTTTGAAGTGTCTGAACTTAATGTGCTTACCTCAACCTATGATTCCAATGGCGTTCCAACTTGGAGTTACTCTATTGGTGAACCCATAAATGTAACTGTGAATGTGGGATCTGGTAACGGTAATGCTACACTCTATATGGAACTTTCTGAACCAAAAGAATTTGAAATAACAGACGGGTTTGGCTCAATCCTGCTTGCCTCTACTGAGCTGCCTTCCAAAGCTGGATGGTATCCTTTTAGTATTGAAGTTAAGCTTGATAATGGCAAATCAGGACTTGGGTTTGGCTCTTTCGATATAAGGAGTGTCAATTTCAAGTCAGTTAATGTTAGACAAAACGGTAAGTTCCTTCCGAACCAAAATATTGTAGTGGATGTGGCTGTAGAGAAGTCTGGTAATCCTCTAAATGGAAGTAATGTGAGTGTTGACAGGATAACAAGAATTCGCGATGGCTATATAATAAGTGCCAACTCTTCAGCACTTATAACTGATTCCAACGGTAGAACAACAGTTAATATCACACCTAGTGAGCAATTGGTACCAGGTCATTACGAGGCAGAGATTATGGCAACTACTGCTAATGAGGTTGCGTTTGCCAAGTTCGGATTTGAGGTTGTGGGCGACAAAGTAACAATTACTATAGATGACGATGATAAGGTTTTCACTCAAAACGAAGACATAGGGATAAATGTTAAAGTTACAGATAACGACAATAATCCTAAACAAGGAGTGCTTGTTAGATTGATTGGCCTGCTGAACTTAGAAACATGGATACCTGTAATGGTAAACAAATTAAGTAATACATCTGCTACTGGTGTTGCAAGCTTCACGCTTGCTGCTTCCAACTACAATTCTGCAAGATACGCCCCTATATTTAACATAAGCACATTTGATGAATCCATTGTGGGTTTTGGTAATGGTGAATTCGAAATAATACCTTTTGAGCTTACTGCACATTTCACCAAGATCCAACCCTCATATATGTTGAACGAACCAATTCTTGTTAATATCAGTGCAGTGGGCAGTGTATCCGTGACAGCTGTTATAAAGGACCCAAACGGTGATGAGATAAGTCCAAACTACTATTATTCAGATGGCGTCCTCACAATCAATAATGAACTCTCGCCAGGTGATTATTTCCTTGAGTTGACAATTACATCTGGGAGCAACTCAAAAACAAAAAAGCTCTGGTTTGAAGTGCTTGCACCGAATGCTGATGTGTTTGTAGAGAAATTTGCTGTGCCTGCATCAGGGCCTGTTAATATTAGCTATAATGTTTACACATTAGGTTCTGTTGGGTGGCAGTTATCAAACGCTACAATCGTGATACAAAGCATACAGAATATGTGGACTGGGACACAGCAGTTGGTGAATGAGAGTTTTGATGCTAACGGCAAGGGCAATTACTTGTTTAATATCTCTCAGTACAACCTAAGCGAGGGCGATTATTTACTCAACATTGGTATTCTGGAGAATCCAGATTATGCTTCATCTGTTTATTTCAAGATAATGTCAGGTGTCTACTTTGTCCACACTTTCAATGTGAACCAGAGTAATGTAGAAATAAACATAACTGCTAATGGTGCTGTTAGCAGTGTCAACTACACGCTGCTTTGGTACTATAACTTTGAAACATTTGCAATGAGCAATGTTAATGTAACCCACTCGAATGGATATTTCACATTACAGAATTTGACAAATGGTTTTTATAATGCAGAGTTCCTCATCCATGCTGATGGTAAGGACTACTACTATGATGTCTATTTCGAGGTTAGAAACCTACTTGTTGATATTGTGGCTCCTGCCGAAGGTATTGTTGGTGATATAATAACATTCAACATTACATCTGGGATAAACTCTACATTCTGGATTATTGATCCTTATACGCAGCTCGTGCTATACAAGCAACCAATAACCTCAGGTAATATGATTGTTGAGTACGCCTTCTCTTCAGACGGAGAGTTTGTTTACGGTTACGGCGATACAAAACAAGAAGCACAGAAGAACAGCAAATATATAACCTTGAGGTATGCTAACTTTAATGTTGTGTGGCCAATGCGCTGGAAGTATGTGGTCGGAGAACATCTTAGATTTAATGTAACTACATCATTAGCTGATACAAACCTCACCCTTATACTAAAAAGCCACTTTACAGGAAAAAAGGAGGTTTTACATGTTGGCAAGACATCCTCAACTCCAAATGTGATGAAAAACTTCAGTGTCAAGCTGAACATGCTCGGTCCTCAGGATGCTGTTCTGGTTTTGGAAACGAACAGTAGTGGGAAGCCTAAGAGCAATTTCTTTGTTGACACTTACCCTAACAAGTTGGAAGTAAATGCCTGGGCAGAGAACTGGG
>CAYOTZ010000076.1:0-1636 GCA_964407035.1 uncultured Methanosarcinales archaeon
AAGAAAGAAATCGAGAGGATAACTATCGGGTATGCAAACAAAAAGCAATTCTTTATTGACAAGCTGGCTGAAGGAGTTGCAATGATAGCCGCTGCCTTTTATCCCAAGGATGTTATTGTAAGATTGAGTGACTTTAAATCAAATGAATATGCCAACCTTATAGGTGGCGAGTTGTTTGAGCCAAAAGAGGAAAATCCAATGATTGGCTGGCGTGGCGCTTCACGCTACTATTCAGAGAAATACGCCCCTGCATTTGCTTTGGAGTGTGAGGCGCTAAAGAAGGTTCGTGAGGAATTCGGGCTCACAAATGTTAAAATTATGGTCCCTTTTTGCAGGACTGTTGAGGAGGGCAAGAAAGTGCTGGCAGAGATGGAGAAGAACGGGCTGATACGTGGCAAGAACGGTCTTGAGGTTTATGTGATGTGCGAAATACCGAGCAATGTGATTCTTGCAGAGGAATTCTGCAAGATTTTCGACGGGTTCAGCATAGGGACTAATGATTTAACCCAGCTCACTCTTGGTTTGGACAGAGATTCTGAGCTTGTTTCCAGTATCTATGACGAAAGGAATGAGGCAGTAAAGCGGCTTGTTGCTCAAGTTATTAAGACAGCCAAAGCAAACAAAAGGAAGATAGGGATTTGCGGTGACGCTCCCAGCACATTTCCTGAATTTACAGAATTTTTAGTAGCTAATAAGATTGACTCTGTGTCAGTAACGCCAGATGTTGTTGTTAAGACAATAGTAACAGTTGCCCAAAAGGAGGCATCCAAATGATACAGTATTCAAGGTATGGTATGAAAGCTCCGAGCAAGAAGTGTGTAGTCGGGCAGCGCAATAGCTTGCTCTGGGTTTTGATGATTGTTGCTGTTTTGGTTTTGATGATTGTGGTGTTAAAATGATAGAGAAACTTATGACAAATGGAAAAACGATATTTCTGGCTTATGACCAAGGTTTAGAGCACGGTCCAATTGATTTTAATCTGGTAAACATAGCTCCTGACTTCATTATAAAACTTGCAGAGAGAGCAAAGATAAACGGCATAATACTGCAACACGGGTTGGCAGAGAAATACTACAACAAAAAAAAATTCAAAACCAGCCTTATTGTTAAGCTAAATGGCAAGACAAGATTGAGACACGGCGACCCCTTCAGCTATCAGCTATGCTCTGTTGAAAGGGCATTGCGTTTGGGAGCTGTAGCCCTCGGCTATACAGTATATCCCGGCTCTCAATACGAACCGATTATGTTCAAGGAATTCGGGACAATTGTAGATAAGGCACACACGATAGGTTTGCCAGTCGTGGCTTGGGTATATCCCAGAGGTTCTGGCATAGATGAGATGGCTACAGAGACAATTGCTTACGCTGCTAGGATTGGCTTGGAGCTGGGTGCTGATTTTGTTAAGATACAGTATAATGGCGATTACGAAGGCTTTAAATGGGCTTGCAAGGCTGCTGGAAAAGTAAAAGTGCTTATATCCGGTGGACCAAAAATCAGTGATTATGAGTTTCTGAAGAGAGTGAGGGAAGTGCTTGATGCTGGGGCTACTGGCATCGCTGTTGGTAGGAATGTTTGGCAACACGAGCATCCAGATAAGATGCTTGAGGCACTCAAGCTTGTTGTTTACAATAACAAA
>CAYOTZ010000076.1:1646-4406 GCA_964407035.1 uncultured Methanosarcinales archaeon
ACCCGAGGAAGCAGTAAAAAGATTATATACATAACCTCTTTGTATTACCTTTTTGCCTTTCAATTAGCTCTTAAGTGGGTTTCATTAGGAATTTATAGATTTTTCATTTTCTATTACTACACAGATGCTATTCCTTGAAACCATGCTTGCCGCGTAAAGGCACGAAGACAAAGCTTCCGAGGGCTTCCCTTATTAGTTTGCCCTTTCTTTTTGTTGCTCTAATGAGCTGCTGGCTAAATCTATGGTTGCCTAATGGGGCTAAAATTATACCATTCTCTTTTAGTTGCTTAATAAAAGGAGGAGGGAAATCAGGTGCAGCACAGGTGAGTATGATTCTGTCATACGGAGCTTCTTTGGGATAGCCAAGGCTCCCGTCACCTGTAATTACCTTAACATTTTTTATTCCTGCTTTTATGAGGTTTCTTTTTGCCATATCAGCCAACTCAGGAAAATATTCCAGAGTTATTACTTTGCCATTATCGCCAACTATGTAGCCGATCAGAGCAGCCTGATAGCCAGAGCCAGCGCCCACTTCAAACACCTTCATTCCTGGCTTTAGCCTTAATGCTTGTGTCATTATTGCCACTGTGGTTGGCTGTGAGATGGTTTGTCCTTTCAATAGAGGCAAAGGCGTATCTTGATAAGCAACATGCCATAAATGTTGAGGCACGAATAACCGCCTGTCAATTTTTTTAAACGCCTCTAGAACCCGCTTCTCTGTTACAATCCTGTTTGTTTTCCAGTAATTAAGCAGGTAATCAATCGTCATAATGCAAAAATAAAGAAACAGAGTTTAAAAATCAAGTGGTTAATAGCCAGTATTAATAAATCTTAATAAGCTCGCAGTTTTCATCAACCTCAATAAAGTGATGCGCTTTACCCTCTCTGAAGGCACTGCATTGGTTCTCTGGCAGGTTGTCAACTGCCTGCCTTGGTGAGTGAGCAACATCACAAACCCAATCAGGAGCAATATTATTGCTGAGGCAGGGCCCATTTTCTAACGAATCAGGATATGACCTACAGAGTTCAATACAGCGGGCGACTATTTCATTATTTTGGGTAGTGCGGCTACAAGATACAAGCAAAAAAGCAAAAATTATTAATATAAAAAGAGTTTGTAGCTTCATAGGTAAGTATTAATGAGTAAAAGATATTTAAACTTTTTCAAAAAAAGAGGTTAGGCATTATGAATTATCGCGATAGGATTTTTATCACTGCATTCAGTAATCTCGTGCTTGTCTTTCTCTTCTTTTATTATGCGAGAATGAATTCTATAATTGCCTATTTCTACTTTGGTGTTGTGCTTATAATTAACTTCTGCATGGCGTATGTGCTTTACAATCTACAAAAAAGCGAGGAACAAATTGCAGATTACTTAGGAAAGGTGCAAATAGGCAAACATGTTGAGATGCCTCAAGATTTGAAGATAGGTATTTTCTTTGTAAAACTTAGAAAAGCAATCACTTTAACTCTATCTAGATTGAACAAAGAGATAAACGAATTAAACAGTAGACTTAAACAAACCACAGCAAAGCTGCAAGAAGTTAAGACAATAGTGTCAGAATTGGATGACTCTTGTCATTTTGTCAGCGATAAAAATGAGAAGCTTTCACAAAACCAATCCAAGCAGCTTGATTATGTGAAGCAAACAAAGACAATTGTTGCCAATCTGAGGCGCTCTTTGGACGAAAACTTTGAACTTGTGAAAGAGGCAACAAATGCAATTGGTTCTGCAAAGGCAGATGCTGAAAAGGGCCAGGTGTTTGCAGCAGATGGCACTCGTGTGCTTAATCAGATAAACCACCGAATGACTCAATCCAAACACTTAACAGAAGAGTTAAAGCAGAAATCGAAAGAAGTAGGCAAGATTGTTGAGCTTATAACCGAGATTGCCGAGCAAACCAAGATGCTCGCACTGAATGCTTCTATCGAGGCATCAAGGGCTGGCGAATCTGGCAAGGGCTTTGCCGTTGTTGCTGAAGAGATAAGAAAGCTGTCTGAACAGGCACAGGTTTCTGTCAAGCAAGTTTCGGCTCTTGTTGAAGAAATCAATATTTTTACCAAGAACTTTACTTCTACCATACTTTCAACTAACCAAGAGCTTAGTATGGGTTTTAAAGTGATTAATGATGCTCTTAAGGCATTGCAGAATATCAGCAGCACTACCGCTAAAACAATCAACTACATAGGAGATGTATATTCAATGTTTGAACAGCAGATTGCTGGAGCGAATCTTGTAGCTGGTTCTGTGGCGAACATAGAAGAAGCATTAACCAAGAATCTTGAAATTATAAAGGATATTGAGACAAGCTTGGTTGCCAATTCAAAATATGTAGAGAAACTCAGGCAGGGTGTTGAACAGCTCGATAATCTCACTGAGAGTTTGGGCTTAGGAGCTGGCAATTCAAATGAAGAGAAGTAAGAAGCGTGTGCTTGTTTTTAAACTGCTCGGCTTTTGTTTTGGGTTAGACATCTCAGTGGTAAAGTTTGTTGTTTCTGTTATAGAAAAGATAACCCCAGTGCCATTAACAACCCGCTTTGTGCAGGGGATAGCAAATTTTCGTGGCTCAGCTTATCTTTGTTTTGATATAACCCCTTTGCTCATTAAGCATAATAGACATGTGCCTCTGTTCAATCAAGCTGTTGTTGTTGAAGGAAACAACAAAGAAAGATTTGCAATCCTTGTCGAAGGAGTTAGGACTGTTGCTAAGCTTGGACAACTTAAGAAAAGCAAGCATAAGGCATTGAACAGTAACTTTG
>CAYOTZ010000077.1:0-4378 GCA_964407035.1 uncultured Methanosarcinales archaeon
CCGCTTATGTCCTAACAGAAGAAAAACGTTTCGCGCAATCGGCCACGGATCATCTGGTGGCCTGGTTTGTAGATCCTGAAACAAAAATGAATCCACACATGCTGTATGCTCAGGCCATTAAAGGGCGGGTGACCGGACGAGGCATTGGCATTATTGATGCTATTCATTTAGTTGAAGTCGCTCAGGCTGTACGCGTGCTGGAAAGTGAAAAAGCCATTGCCTCTGACACTTTGCAAGCCATCAAAAGCTGGTTTGCCGAATTTTTAAATTGGATTACAACCCATCCCTATGGAATTAAAGAACGCGATAATGGCAACAATCACTCTACCTGCTGGGCCATGCAGGTGGCGGCTTATGCCCGACTGGTAGGAGATTCCAGCCGTTTGCATTTTGTGCGCGATTTTTACAAAAATACGCTGTTGCCTGACCAAATGGCCCCGGACGGCAGCTTCCCGAAGGAGTTGAAACGCACCAAACCTTACGGTTATTCACTGTTCAATCTGGATGCCATGACCATGGTCTGTCTGTTGGCTTCAGAAAATGATGACCTCTGGCAATTTAGCTTGCCCGATGGTCGCAGTATAGCCAAGGGGCTGGAATTCCTCTTCCCCTACATTAAAGACAAAAAATGCTGGCCGTTTGCCAAAGATGTGATGTATTTTGATCAATGGCCCGTGCGTCATGTTTCTTTATTGTTTGGCGGTTTCAAACTTAAAAAGAAAGAATATCTCGAAGTCTGGAAAACCTTGCCCGCCGATCCGGTAGAATTCGAAGTTTTACGCAATTTTTTCATTCGTCAGCCGCTGCTCTGGCTGGAATATTTAAAATCGTAACTTGAGGAGAAAGAAGCAATGCGCTCAACACTTTTGGTGCTATTGGCAATGATGTTGATGATTTCTGCCTGTCAAAAGAAGTCAGCCGAGATAGTCGTACGCAATCCGATAAACTTAGAACGTAATGATGAACTGGTCATTCTGGACTGGAAACAGCTGATGCCCGATATGGAGCTGACGCCTTCTACCCAAATAAACTTTTTTGACGGGCAACAAATTGTCCCTTACCAGATCCTCGATTCTCAAAAAGTAGCCATTTTACTTGATTTTAAACCATCTGAACAAAAAATAGTAACGTTAACTCTCTCAGATGCAGGATCAAAATCAATCCCTAAAAGGGCGCATGCAGAAATTTCGGTGCGAAAAGGCGGAACATTTAATGGAGAAAAATGGGTTGGCGGGCAATTCGTTTCGGTAAAACATTTAGCGGTTGGCAAAGAACATTTTGCACACGATGAGTTAATTCGTTACGAAGGCCCGGGATGGGAATCAGACAGGATCGCTTTCCGCCTGTATCTCGACGAACGCAATGCGCTGGATGTGTTCGGAAAACGGACCAAAAAAATCATTTTGCCGATTGTAGGCCACGATACTTCTAAAACATACCATGAAATGAACTGGTGGGGCATGGATATTTTGAAAGTGGGCGAAACCTTTGGTGCGGGCTCATTTGCCCTTTACCTGCCAGGCAAAGATTTTTTTGAAAAAGTGAAGGCTAAAGACCTTTCTTATCAACCACCGGATTTGCTGGCGCCAAAAGCTGTGGACAGCCTGGTTTGCCGTATCCTGGAAGATGGTCCTTTGCGTGCGGCGGTTGAAATTCTGTACAAAGGCTGGGAGGTTGCCGGGCAGAAAATAAATGTACAGGCAAGACATTACATTCAGGCCGGTAGCTATCTATTGCGTCATGAGCTGGCGGTGGAAAGTAAAAGCCCGTCTGGTATTGCTTTTGGCGTGATGCAGCCCAAAAACAGCAAGCTGCAGTCCTGGACCGACAATGGTTACTGGCAAAATGTGACGGGCATTCCCTCGTTAGGCGGCGATTCCTTAACCATTTTCTTTTATTTTAAAAAGCTCCATCCGGTTCAGTTCATGGCCGAAAAGAACGGTAACCGGGTTGCCTATGCCGCGCCTCAGGCGCGGAAAGTAATGTTTTGGTCGGGTGCTCTGTGGCAGGGCAATTTCAGTGGACAGTCATTTGCCGCTGTTTGTAAAACATTTGCTGAAGAACAATCACAGAGATTAAATCACCCCATTCAGGTAAAATACAAAAAGGATTAACCATGCGTCTGTTTTTAAAACTCCTGATCCTGGTAGCTTTGTTTGTGCAGAACGGACAGTTGCAGACTGTCTCACCAAATGTAGTAGAAAAAATTGCGGAACGTATTTTGCAGATGGACAAGCAGCACGATGGGCAGTGGCAGCTGTACACTGTTGACGGTCGCTGGAAATATCAGCAAAAAGTCAACTGGCTTGCCGGTTTTTTGGGTGGCGAATTGTGGCAAATGTACCGTCTAACCGGCAAATCGGTTTTTAAAGAGAGGGCGTTGTCATTTGCCCGTGCATTGTTGCCTTTTGCCGGCAAGGACGACACACATGACATGGGCTTTATCTTTTTCCCTACAGTGGTACAGGCGTTTAAAGTTACCGGCCAGGAATTGTACAAAAAGGCAGCGCTGCAAGCTGCTGAAATGTTAATGAAACGTTACAATGCTGCCGGGCACTTTTTAAGAGCTTGGGGCAAGTTAGGCACTAAAAAGAAAGCGGGCTGGTCCATCATCGACACCATGATGAATCTGGAACTGCTTTTCTGGGCGGCGCAGGTAAGTGGCGATTACCGATTTAAAGAAGTAGCCTATGCCCATGCCATTACCAGTATGAAACAACACATTCGACCGGATGGTTCTACTTTTCATGTGGTTATCCTTGACCCGCATAGCGGTACCGTTCTGAAAAAGCAGACACATCAGGGCGCAACTGATTCCTCCACCTGGGCGCGTGGCCAGGCCTGGGCCGTGTATGGTTTTGCCACAGCATACAAATACACACAAGATGAGCGCTTTTTACGTGCGTCTCGTCGGGCAGCAGACTTCATGGTGGCCCATTTGCCAGACGATCTGGTACCATACTGGGATTTAACGGCCGAGCAGGCACATGAGTACAAAGATGCTTCAGCCGCGGCCATTCTGGCTTCCGGATTATACCGCCTGGCTGAGCAGGTAAAATCAGGATCGGCTATGCTAAAGTACCAGCAAACGGCCGACCAGATTGTGGAATCGTTAATTAATAACTATGCCTATTGGAACAGCGAGCGGGCTATTGAAGAAGGCCTTTTACTGCATCAGGTTTACCATTACCATAAAAAATGGGCGGTAGATGAATCTTTTCCGGCGGGGGATTACTATTTTTGTGAGGCATTCGTCCGTTACTGGCAACGTAGGCATCGCTTTAAAACTGATTCTGCTCGTCAAAAAGTCAAAATTAATCGTAATTGGTTGTATTTAGAAAAAGATGTGGAAATCAATCAGCTAAGCCATTTTGAAGGGGACTGGCAACGTGTGAATGTACCGCACACCTGGAACCGGTTTGATGTGATGGATGGCCAGCCCGGTTACCGGCGGTCTGGCAGTTGGTACAAAAAGCGGTTTTTTATTAATCAAAACGCATCTGGCAAAAAACTATTTGTTTATTTTGAAGGCGCAAACACGGTTTGCAAAGCCTGGCTGAACGGCCAACTGCTGGGCGAACATGTGGGCGGCTATCTGGGCTTTCGTTTTGATCTGACACCAACCTTAAAAATCAATGCCTGGAACGAACTGCTGGTTTACGTTAGCAATGCCTACGATCCCGATATCATTCCTTCGCAAAAATCAGATTTTTTTATTTACGGCGGTTTAACACGCGATGTCTGGCTGGAGTTGGTTCCAATCAGCCATATTAAACGGTTTCTTGTTTCCACGCCTCAGGTTAGTAAAAAAGTCGCTAAAACCACGGTAAAATTGCTAATATGTAGTGAGCGGAAACAACAGGCCCAACTACAATTAACGCTGTTAACGCCGGATGGACGCCAGGTGTTGCAAAGTAAAGCCTCACTGCAATTGAAAAAAGGGTTAAATGAAATTGAAAAGGCACTGCCCCCTTTAAAGGAACCACAGCTCTGGTCGCCGGAACACCCCCATCTTTACACCTTGCAAGCAAAACTTGAAGGCAGCAATGTAAAGGATCAATTTCAACAAAAAATTGGTTACCGTTGGTTTGAGTTTAATGAACACGGGCCTTTCTATTTAAACGGGCGGCGCCTCCTTCTGCGGGGCACACACCGCCATGAGGAGCATGCAGGCTATGGGGCAGCCATGCCTAATGTCATCCACCGTAGGGATATGGAAGCCATTAAACAAACAGGCGCCAATTTTGTGCGATTGGTCCACTACCCGCAGGATCCGGCGGTTTACCAGGCTTGCGATTCTCTGGGCCTATTGGTCTGGGATGAACTGCCCTGGTGTCGTGGTGGAATGGGCGGCGCCACCTGGCAGAATAATACCATG
>CAYOTZ010000078.1:0-4293 GCA_964407035.1 uncultured Methanosarcinales archaeon
TTTGACATGCCCTAAAGTGATAGCCATAAAGGCGTTGGCCATGAAATTGGAAGCAGATGGCCATCACATTGTTTATTTCGGTAAGAGAGGTCATCCAGAGGCAGAAGCCACTGTGAGTAGCTTGAGCAATTGTTCGCTTATAGAAAATCTTGAAGATGCAAAAAAAGTAAAAGCTGAAAAAATCGCACTGATTGCACAATCGACTGCTTCTTTTGCTGTATTTGAAACAGTTGCCAGCTACCTACAAGAGACCAAAAAGAATGTTGTTATTTACAATACAATATGCAGCTCCACACTTCTCCGCCAGAAGAGCGCGAGAGAAATAGCAGAAAAAGTAGAGTTAATGATAGTGTTGGGCGGTAAAAAAAGCTCCAACACGAAAGAGCTTGCAGAGGTGTGCAGCAAACTAACCAAGACAATATGGATTGAAAGTCCATTAGAATTACAAAATTACAGAAAAGAGATAAAATCTGCTGAGGATGTCGGCTTGACAGCAGGCGCCTCCACCCCTAATGAAGATATCGAAAAAGCATACAGGATTCTAATTAGGTTTAACAAGAACATGTAATATTTCGCTTGTTTCTTGCACTTAATCCATAAGCTTTTTAAATGATTGCATATAATCACCTAAAAAGGGGGAGGCAAGTGGAGGGAATACTTTATAGTAGAGAGAATAAAAGAAAGGGTTTAAGCGAAATAAACCTTCTTTATTTTGTACAAGGTAGATATCTAATTGTACCTATTAACTACAATGGAAAAAGTATAAGACCATTTGAAACGAAAAAACCAAGGTATGCAAGTTTTGCAGAAACAAGGGCTCTTGAGAAGATGCTTGACAGTGAACAAGGCATCTATATAGTAAAAAACGGAACTCAAACTCCAATTTCTGTTTATAGAAGCTTAAAGCTTGTTGAAATACCAAGCTCTTTAGAGAGAATTATAAAAGAATTTAAAGGAGCAGGAGAAAAAGAGAATTTCTCTAAGATAATAAAATAATGTTTTAAGTTCTTTTTCTGAAAAAACTGAGCAGAAGATTTAAATTAAACAATAGCCTTTCTGATTCTTGATGAAGAAAAAGATAAAGCGAATAGACGAGCACCGCTTTCTTGTCCAGTCTGACGAGAACCCAGAGAAGTTCTATGAGGTTGACCTGGCACTTCCGTTCTGCGAATGTAAGGGTTTTTATTATACAAAAAAAACCTGCAAACATATAAAGCTTGCAAGAGAGGCACTCTCAAAAGAAGAAAAATAAGTTCAACTTTTGAAATACTTGTTTATTGCAGTTAGAAGCGCTTCTTCAAGCTCACTTCTCTTTGTTAGGAGATATTGTCTGTCAAAGGAATTTGTTACGAAGCCAAGCTCTACAAGCACAGAGGGAATTTGCTGGGTAGTTCTCAAAACAACGAAATCCGGTTCTCGGATAACTCTTGTTTCCAAACTACTGGGATATATATTGCCGAAGATTTGTTCAAGCTTTCTAACAAGCTCTCCCTGGATGTAAATAGCAAGCTCTCTATCATGCTCTGTAGAATAAAAAGTTCTCGGTCCAGAAGCAGAGCTACCAGGAGCCGCATTAACATGCAGGCTAATGAAAATATTTGAATTGCTTTCAAGGGCATTATTGCCTCTGGAATAAAGGGGGCAGTCTTCATGCTCAGAGCTTCTTGTCAACACAACTTCGTAAGTTTTATTCTTTAACAATAAACCAAGCTCTTGTGCAAAGCCGAGCACATAATCAGCTTCCCTAAAGCTGTTATAAACAGCACCAGGGTCATAAACTCCAGCAGTTCTATTGGACATTCCATGACCAGGGTCAAGACAAACAACATAATGTTGTAAAGTTTTGCTCTGTTGTTCGCTTCCTTGTGCAACAACAGGTTCCTGAACAATAGAGGGCTCTATATGTTTGTAACAGCCCAAAGCTATGCCAAGAGCAACTCCACTTGCAACTATAGCAGTAGCTATACCTCTCAACATTCTTTTCCGTCTTTTTCTGAATTCGCTGTAATTTGCAATGTTCATATCAGAGATAAAAAAGCTATTATTTATAAATATTTCGTCATTATATAGTAGTATATAAACACTGGACAATGGACAGGTCTCCGCCAAAAATAAAAACTATTGCTCTGTTGTGTGTTTATGGAAAGGACAGGCACAGCTGAAATGCCTTTGCATAGTGGCAAAGCCCCCAGCTGGTTGTTCTCAAGAATGAAGAAACTTGCGTCGCCCATAGCAAAGCTGATAATTGAAGATTACGGAAGGAGAGAATTCTTAAAGAGGATTTCTGACCCTTACTGGTTTCAGGCATTCGGCTGTTTGCTTGGATTTGACTGGCATTCCTCTGGACTAACAACGACTGTTTGCGGGGCTCTGAAAGAGGCACTTTCAATAGAGCAGCACGGTGTGGCTGCTCTTGGCGGGAAGGGCAGAACAAGCAGAAAGACGCCTAAAGAAATAGCCAACTTGGCTGAGGAACTCAACTTCAATGAAAAGAAAACCAACGAACTTATCAAGACAAGTAGGTTGGTAGCCAAAATAGATTCGAGCTGCGTTCAGGACAGCTATCAGCTCTATCATCACTCCTTTTTTATTACAGAAGAAGGCAGATGGGCTGTAGTCCAACAGGGAATGAACAGTAGTTACGCAAGAAGGTACCACTGGATTAATACAAAACAAGATGGGTTCTTTAATGACCCTCACAATGGGATAATCTCACAGAGGTTATCGCGGGATGTTCTAAACCTCGCATCGAAATCAAGCAGCGAAACAAGACAGGTGAGTCTGGATATAATAAAAGACAACCCTGAAAAATTAAAAAATTATCTATACAAGCAGACAACCTTGCTTAACTTCTCTAAAAAAAAGCTTTCAATGCCAAGGCACCACAAGCTAACAGAAGAAGAACTGCCTCAAAGCGTGATTCAAGCACTAAAAAAAGCCTACCAGCTTCAACCAGAAAACTACGAGGAACTCGTTCTGTTAAAGGGTATAGGAGCAAAATCGCTGAGAGCCCTTGCTCTGATTTCTGAAACAATATATGGCACTAAAGCAAGCTGGAAAGACCCTGCTAAATACGCGTGGGCACACGGAGGCAAAGACGGCTGGCCCTATCCTGTCGATAAGCCAACATATGACAGCTCAATAAAATTCCTAAAAGAGATTGTGGAAGCAACAGAGATTGAAAAAAAGGAAAAGAAATCAGCACTTAGACGGCTGAATAAGTTGAACGCATTAATAAACTAAGTAGCTACTTTGTAACTATCTGAACTATATCCTTGTCCTTCAGCTCGAACTCCAATCCCACTGGCTGCCCAGGGAACTTGGTAGAACCCCAAACACGAGCAAACCTGAAATCTTCCAAAAGTTCCTTGTGTATGCTAATGCAGAGCTGCCTGATTTTGCTACCTGATTTCAGGATCAGTGGGCTCTCCATATCTGGCTTCTTGCCTGGTATTTTCAAGAAAACCCTTATCAGCTCGAGTTTACTGAAAATGAGAGCCCTTAACTCGTCAAGGTTCGTGCCATCAACAGATGAAATAAAAAGTTCTGGTTTAATGCTCTGCTCAATCCACTCCCTCATTGAATCACTAATGAGGTCCAGCTTGTTAACAACTGAAATACAGGGCACATAAACCTTGTTTGCTTCAATCACATCAATAAGCTCCCTATAGCTTATGTCCTGGCATATTACTATGCTTGAATTGGTATAGCCAAATTCTCTTAGTATGGACTTAACAGTTGCCTCTTTTATCTTGGTTAGCTTAACAGTAGCACCAAAGTCGATGCCGCCATAACCAAGCCTCTGTATTGTAACATCTGGCTTTTTCTTGTTCAGGCGAAAATCAGACTTGTATAACTCTTCTTTTATTGCGGATAGCTTCTGCCATGTATTGTTATCCACAATTATTACGACAAGGTCTGCAATTTTGGCTACACTGAGCACTTCTCTGCCTCTACCCTGACCTCGAGAAGCACCCTCAACAATACCTGGTATGTCCAAAATTTGTATCTTGGCACCGTTGTAATGCATCATACCTGGGATAATATTCAGCGTAGTAAAGTCATAATCACCTACAGCTGATTTCGCATTTGTAAGCTTGTTCAACAGGGTTGACTTGCCGACGCTTGGATAACCAACAAGCACAACAGTGGCATCGCCTGTCTTCTTGACAGAAAAACCAATATGTTTTGTTTTCTTGCAACTCTTTGCTGCTAAATCTCGCTTCAACCTTGCAATCTTTGCCTTTACAAGCCCGATGTGATGCTGGGTGCGCTTGTTGTACTTTGTTGTTC
>CAYOTZ010000079.1:0-4254 GCA_964407035.1 uncultured Methanosarcinales archaeon
AAAGCCTTTCAACATAAACCAGATAATAGAATATGACTAAAAGGTTTGAGTTAATAGATGACTTAACCTCAGATGTGCTGTTTGTGGCTTATGGTAACACACTGAGTGAGCTGTTTGAGAACGCAGCTGTTGCTCTTTTCAGTATAATATGTGATATCAAAAAGGTCAAGCCAGTAAAGGAGCTCAAGCTTGAGTTGTATGCAGACAACTCAGAGGAATTGCTTTACGATTGGTTATCTGCCCTGCTGGCAGAATCAGAAATACGCGAAATGTTTTTTTCAGAATTTGATGCGGACACAGACGGCAAACACCTAAAAGCTGTTGTTAAAGGCATGTCTGCTAACCCAAAACTCGGTAATGTTCAGGTAAAGGCGATAACCATGTACAGGTTCGGTATAGAAAAGTTGCACAACAAATACAAAGCGACTGTGAGCTGCGATATATGAGGTGCGAAAATGAAAGAAAAACTACAAAGGGTTAATGAATATATGTGGATGCTGCCCAAGTCAGTGAGAAAAAATATGCGCGTAAATGCAATGATACTTGCCAACGACGAAGCAATGGCGATGATAGAAGACGAAGCTATTCAGCAACTCACCAATGTGGCTATGCTGCCCGGTGTTGTTCAGCCAGTGTTTGCTATGCCTGATGCTCACTGGGGTTACGGGCTCCCAATGGGTGCTGTGGGAGTTTTTGACCCTGAAGCTAATGGAATTATAAGTTCTGGCATGACTGGCTTTGATATCAATTGTGGTATAAAGCTCTTAAGAAGCAATATCCCTGCTGATAAAATAAGACCTTACCTAAAACAGTTGATAGACGAAGCGTTTAACAATATACCTTGCGGTGTTGGCGCGAGAGTTAGATTGAAACTAAGCATAGAGGAACTCAAGCAGGTTTTGTAAACAGGTGCGAAATGGGCAGTTCAACGCGGTTTTGGCACAGAAGAGGACTTGCAACACACAGAAGAGCACGGAGGAATGTCTGGTGCTGACCCGAGCAGGGTTTCAGAACTTGCCTTGAAACGCGGTAGGGACCAGTTGGGCACACTCGGCTCAGGCAACCACTTTCTTGAGATTCAAGAAGTAGCTGAGATTTATGATATAACAACAGCCGAGGAATGGGGCTTGAAAAAAGGGAATGTTTGCGTGATGGTGCACTGCGGTTCACGCGGCTTGGGGCATCAGATTGCTACTGATTACTTGAAACTCCACGAGAAGGCAGCAAGGAAATACAATATAGAGCTGCCAGACAAGCAACTCGCCTGTGCACCTATAAACTCGCCAGAGGGCCAGGATTACTTCAAGGCAATGAAATGCGCTGTTAACTATTCTTTTACAAACCGATTAATCATAACACACTGGATACGCGAGGTGTTCGCCAAGGTTTTGGGTAAAAATTGGCAGGAGTTTGGGCTTGACACTGTGTACGGCCTGGCTCATAACATCTGCAAACAGGAAGAGCACACAATAGATGGCGAGAAGAGGCTTGTCTATGTTCACAGAAAAGGAGCCACGAGGAGTTTCCCTGGCTTGCCAGTATTGATAGCTGGCTCTATGGGCACTTCCTCTTGGGTATTAAAAGGTACAGAAAAAGCGATGGAGCTGACATTCGGCTCTACAGCTCACGGTGCAGGCAGGCGCTTGAGCAGACACGCCGCTATGAAACGCTTCCACGGTTCAAGCGTAAGGAGCCAGATGGAAAAGCAGGGCAGGGCTATCAGAGCAGCCAATCTAAGGGTATTGGCAGAAGAGGCACCAGAGGCGTACAAGGACGTAGATGCAATAATAGAAACCGTGCACAGTGCCAATGTGAGCTTGAAGATAGCAAAGCTGGTGCCATTGGGCGTTATCAAAGGCTAAATTTCTATAACCTTGCCGTGTCTGCCCACATTTATCACTCTTGTTTTGCCAATTTTCTCCTCTATACCCTCTGCTTCGTGGACATGGGAGCATAGCGCTATGTCTGGCTGAAACTTTTCTATCGCTTGTCTTACTCCCTTGCTGCCAGGGAATATGCTGGTAAATTTCTCCATTTTTGTACCAGAGGGGTGCACATGAGTTACCATTATCTTCTTCTTTAAATAACTTATCCTCTCAAAGCCCTGCTTTAGAAGCTGAAAAATCTCGTTTTCTTCAAGCTGGAAAAGCCCGATGTTGGCACCCCCGCAACCGAAAATGCCGACATCCTTGTATCGCACAGAAATGCCGTGAATGTTCTTTATGCCGTAAAGTTCTGCTAGAAAATCAGCAGTGGCTACTGTTTCGTGGTTGCCTGGTATGATGAGAACTTTCTTGCCCTTTGCAACAAAAGGGCCTATTATATTGTCCAAAGAACGCTCTGCATAAGTCAAGTCGCCGCAAAGCACCACTAAATCAACATTCTCTTTTTCTGCTTTCTCAACCAGTTTTTTTGCCAAATTGGTATCTCCATGAATATCTCCTGAAGCAAGAATCTTCATTTTACCTACTCCTTTTTATTATCTTTGGCTTCTTGCCAGTTAGTATTACAATATCAGATGGCTTGCTACCTACACTTGAGTCGTAAACTATGAAATTGACATTGTTGCTGATTAGTGGATGTAGCTCTTCTATATCATCTGTGTAATCTTCTCCATTAGGGTTGGGGCTTGTTGTAACGATTGGGACATCAAGGTAGCTAACAAACTCAGAAATCCAGTGGTCTGGTATTCTAACGCCTATTGTGTTATCATTTGGATTTACATAGCGTGATACAGCAGACCTGTTTCTGAGTTTCAGCACGAGCGTGTAAGGGCCTGGAAGCTTTTTCAGCCATCTCTTTGCCTCTTCATTAAGTTCGCAGTTTTCTCTTATCCAATCCTTTGATGGTAATATTACAGAGAAGGGGCTGCTGTGGCTGTTTTTTATCTTTCTGAGTTTTTTCACTGCTTCATCATGAGTAGCATCACATCCTAAGCCGTTTATCGTGTCTGTTGGATGCACGAATATTGCACCCTTGAATACAAGCCTTGCGTATTTTTCTAGCTTATTAAACAGTTCTGATTTAGTTATTATCATAGCAGAATAAAAGAAACCACAAAAATTTAAAAAGTTATTGGCAGTTAGTGCATTAGGTTGTGTCTTCTTACTGATTGTTGCCAAAGCAGTATATCCAGCTTATTGATTCTATCCTTGTAATCTTCCCAGCTTAGGTATTCCTTTTTCCTGAATAGCATACCAACCACCCCTCTAACTCAAATAGCCAAACATGAAGCACTGCTCAGCGCTTGTTATCTCGTCATCCTCAAGATATGAGTTTATACCCTGTACTGTGTAAATGTCATAGCTGTTTGTTGTCATCTCAGCTCGCCCCTGCAGCTTCTCTTTGTCAACTCTATTATGCTTTCTGTGAACAGTCTGCTTATTGTGCTCGTGCTCAAATCAATCGGTTGCATTGCCTATCACCTCCGACTCATAATCAAGAACATGCTTTTATAAACCTCATTAGAGACAATGTCTTGTGTCCACTGAGCTCTATTGTTTTCAACAATTTTTTACATGGGCAAAATTAAACAGAAACACTTTTAAATAAGAAAATCAAGATGATAATAGGGCAGCGGTGATGAGGTGAACACCCTCTGATACGTGATGAGCGGAAGTAACTGCTGAGCTGTCCCTCTCTGTCTTTTCACAGAAAATTTTTATAAACAGAACATAATTGACTTGGTTGTGTTAGATTACTTTTCGCTAAGACAAAGGTGGTATAATTAACGAGACTTTAAAAAGGGTCATGAGCGATATAAAAAGCAACATTAGAAGGTATCTCCAGAGACCTACATTGTTCTTTTCTTATCTGTACAGGTTATGGTTTGTTACAACAACAACCTAAGAAAAATAAATGGTCAGTTATACCGCACTAACCGAACATCTTGAGATAGTCGTTACCTTCTTTTTCTTCACTCGTTACCACTTTTTTTATCGCGCCAAGAAAATCCTGGTGCATCACATAGTCCCTGTTAGCCCTGATAGCGAAATAGCCAGCTTCTGTGCACACCGCCTTTATTTCTGCACCAGAGAAGCCAATCATTTTTTTGACAAGCTCAGCTACGTTGACATCTTTCAGGCACATTCGCTTGGTGTGAATCTTAAATATTTCCTTTATGCCGCGCTCGTCTGGCAAGGGCACTTCTATCAGCCGGTCAAGGCGTCCTGGTCTCAGGACAGCAGGGTCAAGTATGTCGCGCCTGTTAGTGCAGCCGATAACCTTAACATTACCGAGATTCTTGAAGCCATC
>CAYOTZ010000080.1:0-4176 GCA_964407035.1 uncultured Methanosarcinales archaeon
CGTGCTCTATGAAATGCGACATCCCATTGTTAGCTTCTGACTCGTAGATAGAGCCGACCTTTACAGTAAGCATAAGGGTTGTTGTATCTGAAGCACGCCTATCTATGATAACAGTAAGCCCGTTGCGCAGTGTTAGCTTTTTCATTTCTCTGGCAAATTTTTATATAATATTAAAACTTTTGGATTTCAATGGAAAGGATAAAGAAACTTAGAGCAGTATTAAGAAAGGAAAAACTAGATGCTGCTCTGTTCTTCAGTGCTATGGGTGACCCGAATTACACCTATTTCTCAAACACATCCGCTGCTGGTGTGCTGGTAATTTCATCCACAAGGCAACCACTTTTGATTACCAACAGGATGGAGTATCATCGTGTTTTAAGTGAAACTTGGATAAACAATGTGCTTATTTCTGATGGCAAGAAGCTCAGCACCTTGATAAAAGAGAAGCTACCTGGCATAAAGACAGTTGGCATAAATGCAAGCGGCGTAAGTTTGTCAATGTTCAGACACCTCAAGCGCAACCTTAAGCTAAAGTTTAGAGATATCGGCGCTTATTGCGAAGAGCTTAGGGCTGTGAAGAGAGAGGAGGAGATAAAGCTGATAGAGAAAGCATGCAGGGCTACTACAAAAGTGATGGAGAGCTTGGTTTTTAGCTCTTGCTCAACAGAAGCGTCACTTGCAGCACAGATAAACTCCAAGATTATCGAAAAAGGAATGTTGAACGCCTTTGACACAATAGTGGCTGCTGGAACTAACAGCTCAATACCGCATCACTTACCTGGTAAGTCGTTGCTAAAGGGCTGCTGTATAATTGACTTTGGTGCTAACATTGCTGGTTATTGCTCTGATTTCACGCGCACATTGTATTTCGGGAAACCGAACAAGCAAATCAAACAAGCATTTGGAGCTGTGCTTAATTCTTTAGGCGCCATGCTAAAGTTGCTCAAGCCAGGACTTAGATGCTCTGAAATTGCAAAAGCAGGGTTGAAAGCATTGAGAAGCTACAAACGTTATGTTGTGCACGCTTTTGGCCACGGGGTTGGCTTAGAGGTTCACGAAAATCCAGCTATTGCAACCACAAGCAAGCTTATAATAAAAAAGGGTATGGTGCTTGCTGTTGAGCCAGGAATTTACATTCCTGGCAGATTTGGTGTGCGGCTTGAGGATACTGTGCTTGTCACTGACTCAGGAGCTAAAGTGTTGACAAAATCGCCAAGAGAGTTAAGAGTTATAAGTCAAGCTCAAGCCCGATAGGGCAGTGGTCAGAACCATAAACCTCTGATAGTATGTAAGCTGACTTCACCTTGTTTCTAAGCGACTTTGAAACAAAGAAGTAATCTATGCGCCAGCCAACATTCCTTTCACGCGCCCTGGTCTTCAAGTCCCACCAAGTGTAATAGCCACCGCCTTGGGTGAAAATCCTGAAAGTGTCAACAAAGCCCTCAGCTATCAACTTTGTTAGCCAATCCCGTTCAACAGGTAAAAATCCAGAAATGTTCTCGTTCTGCTTTGGTCTTGCAAGGTCCTCTTTCTTGTGGGCTGTATTGAAATCACCACACACCACTATGTTGGGCTGTTCTTTGCTTGTTGATTTGAGATGGTGAAGGGTTGCCTTGTAGAAATCAAGCTTGAACCTCAACCTTTCTGGTCCCAGCTTACCGTTCGGAAAGTATATATTGTATAGCACAAAGTCATTGTAATGAGCAATAATCACTCTACCCTCAATGTCAAACCTTTCTATGCCATAACCACGCTCCAAGCGTTTTGGTTTGGGTTTGCTGAATAATGCAACCCCGCTATAACCTGATCTTTCAGGTCTTGAAAAATAGATGTTATAGTTTGAGACAGCTTTAAGAGGTTCTGGTAACTGTTCTGGCAATGCCCTTGTTTCCTGAAAGCAGAGGATGTCTGGTTGCTGTTTGTTAAACCATTCCATAAAGCCCTTTTTGTATACAGCACGGATGCCGTTAACATTCCATGATATCAAGCGTAACATATGTTTATAGTATTTTGTAGATTGTATTTAAATATAGTGCCATAGCCAAAGCATGGAAACAACCAGCACAGTATAACTATGATTTTCAATGTGTGCTCTGAATGAGGGTTAAAGCAACAGTTTAACAATTGAGCTATCATTAGATTTAAATATCAGCTCATTTGTTGCTTAATCATGGAGCTGGCTCTTGTATCTGGCGTAACAGGGTTGCTATTGTTGTTGGTTGCCTTTGTGTTTGGCCTGTTCAACATATTAAACCAGAAAAGCGAGCTGTATAATGTATTGAATTTGCTCGGGGCATTGTTGTTGGCTGTGTATGCTTATTCACTGAGTAGCATACCATTCCTTATACTTGAATCGGTCTGGGGCTGCTTTGCCCTCTATAAACTTATAACTCTTATGAGGCGGTGATTGAAATGTATAAGCTTGTTTTGCTAAGGCACGGGCAGAGTGTTTGGAATAAGGAAAACAAATTCACTGGCTGGACAGATGTTGACCTTACAGAGCGCGGCATAGTGGAGGCAAGAAACGCAGGCAAACTGTTGAAGCAGCACGGCTTTGTGTTTGATGTGGCATACACATCTTATCTCAAGAGGGCTATAAAAACACTGTGGATAGTGTTGGAGGAAATGGAGCTTATGTGGATACCGGAATTCAAGACATGGCGGCTAAATGAAAGGCACTACGGCGCCCTGCAGGGTTTTAACAAGTCAGAAATGGCTAAGAAAGTGGGTGAGCGCCAGGTCTATATCTGGCGTAGGAGCTATGATGTTAGACCGCCCGTACTTACAAAAGATGATGCTAGGTGGCCAGGTAACGACCCTAAGTATAGGGAACTGCCAGAAGAAGCCAAACCGTTCACAGAAAGCTTGAAAGATACAGTCGCAAGGGTGCTGCCATACTGGCACGAGGAGATAGCACCTGCAATCAAATTAGGCAAACGCGCTATAATATCCGCCTCTGGTAACTCATTGAGGGCGCTTGTAAAATATCTTGACAACATTGCGGATGAGGAAATACCAAAGCTCAACATACCTACAGGGATACCGCTTGTTTACGAGCTTGATAATGATCTAAAGCCCATAAGGCATTACTACCTGGCTTCAGAAGAGGAGTTAAAAAAGGCAATAAGCGAGGTAGAGTCCCAGGGTAAGGCCTCCCCTAACAAATAAAGCCAAGTTTTTTAAAAAGGTCTCAGTATCACAGATAAGAGATTTTTATTTAGGAAAAGAAAAATATCTTCTAATTATCCATATTTAACTTTGATTGTATGATATTTGTTTTAATAAGAAGATCAACATATTCTTTAGTTACAAAAAAAATAAATGTCTAACTTATTGTTTGTTAAATAAATTCATTAGCCAAATCATCAAAAATAATATCTAACTGTCTTAGAACCTCATCTTGATTTATTCCCAAATTTATTAATAGTCCACAAAAAGTCTATGAATATTTTTGTCTTTCATAATTATTTTCCTAAATACCTATTGAAACTAACACCAATTTTTCTGGAAATTTTCCAGAAAACTTAATTGTTTGTTATGAGAAACTAAATATTTAAATTTTCCTTTAAGTTAGTTAACAAATTTCTAAAAATTAAAAAAAATTACCCATACATTTAAAAAGGGTGGTTTATTCTTTTTGTCAAGGAAGCATATTAACTTTGTTAATCTGTTTCTAAACGAGGTTTTTAAATGAAAATTTGCAATAATTGTAATAGTCACAATATAAAGTCGCACAGGAATTTTCCGTATGGCAAGAAGTCAAAACCAAAAACAAGGTTCACCTGCAGGAACTGCGGCTCAACCGACATAAAGGTGACAAGCAACAATCAGTTCGGTAGAAAGAGAAGAAGATAATTCTAAGCTTATATGAGGAACAAAAATGTTAGGTTTTAATCAATTCAAATTGAGCAAAGAGTTACACAACTCTATAAAGGATCTTGGCTATGATAACCCAACCAAGATACAGCAAGCCACAATACCAATAATTCTGCAAGGTAGGGACATGCTTGGTGAATCAGAAACAGGCTCAGGCAAAACACTCGCTTTCGGAACAGGCGTAGTGGAGAACACAGTAAAAGGTAAAGGCATACAGGCGTTAATTCTTACCCCTACAAGAGAGCTTGCAGAACAGGTTAAAAATGCCCTAAAAAAGCTTGCTGCACACAAGAAACTTAA
>CAYOTZ010000081.1:0-4144 GCA_964407035.1 uncultured Methanosarcinales archaeon
GCCGTTCTCAAGAGGTGGGCAGTCCAGAACAAAGAAGTTTTTCTGTTCCTCGTGGATGTAACTCATCATGTTTTCCTGGTGCAAGTCAGGATACACAAGTATCGCTTCAGTGATTGTAACATCATCAGGTTCTGTAGTGAAATTGATAAATATGCTTGGTGTATTATCTGTTGTCACAAATCTCTCATCAGCCACTACCAAACCTACTGCTAGTAAAAGCACAACGGTCAACAAAAGGATTTTGCATCTCATTCTCACTCAAACCCCATCATAGGTGGTTTTGGTGGTGTGATATCAAGCGTAATCTTGTAAGGTTCTTTGGCAGAACCCCCGAGATTGTTTGTGGCTACGAACAAAACTTGGTTCTCGCCTTCGACAAGTGGCAAGATGACATAGGTTGTGAAATTACCTAATGGCAAAGTAACTGGCATAGCCCTTGTAACACTATTAACTTCGTAATACGCTTCAACAAGAGAAAAGCCCAATCCATCAACATAGACACTAACTGGATAGTCCTGAATTCTTGTCTTAAAGGCATTATAGCTAAGGTTCGTGCGTATGTAAGGCACCTGAGCAATCTCAAAGTTAGAGATACCTTCTAACTGGTTACCAAGTAGGTCTTGGCTAAATACTTCTACAGTGTAGTGCCCATAATCCAGCTCGTCAAGTGGCTCTAACACAAGCACAGTAGAGTTGTGCCAGTAAGTTCTGGAGAGAACTTCTGTCCCTTCTTTTATCAACTTTACATAAGTAGCAGTATCATTCAAGGGGACTTTATTGCTTATAAGGTGGAACCTCACTGTCACATTATTTATGAAAGCTCTCACAGCACCGTCAGGCGGGTTAATGTCAAAAGTGGGTGCACTTGTCACAAAAGTAAAGCTTTGCACATCAGAAAACTCACCTTTGTTGCCAGCCCTGTCAATAGCCCTTGCTTTAGCCCAGTAATCACCCTGCTGTAAAGTGATTACAGTGTTAAAGCGGCCTGACTCAGGCACAACCACACTGTCAACAAGCTTGAATTTACCCTCTCCTGCCTTCAAGTATATTTGAACTGTTGAGAAAGGCTCTGCTATGCCAGATATATTAACATAGTTCTGTTCAAGCAGAGTTTCAACAGGGTCTAGTATTGGTGCTTCTGGTGGAATAGTGTCCACAACAAGGTCAAGGTGAACTCTCCTCGGCTCTAATTCTCCTGCAAGCGCTTCAATCACCACCTGCTTTGAACCATCAAATCCAAAATCAACACTCCTTGTCTCATCAACAACGAGGGGTTCTGGATTGCCGTCATAAAAAGTTGATAAAACATTGTTGGTGTTCGCATCACGAAGCACTACTCGCCATATTCTTTCTCTTATGGACTCAACCCTTACATGGAACTCTACATTGGTAGAGTTCACAAAGCTGTTATTCTTTGGCTTGATTACAAACACGCCAAGACCGTTCTCGTAATTTGACTGGACAAGCAGGTCATGTTTCTTTATAACTTCCACATTCTTACTTGGGTCAACAGCGAAGTATTTAATATGGTTTAAACCAAATGTCAGCACACCATCCCTCAGCAAATCAGCAACAGTGACGCTTAGCGAACTCATGTTATAGTAAGAGCCAGGACTAGAAGCCAAACCATTGTAACCCAACCTACCGCACTCAACACTCCCGTTATAACCACAGATGTAAAGCTGATAACCATCTTCCAAACCAGCCCTAATTTCTGTGCCCTGGCTGTCCTTCCTATCAAAAATCTCGAATGTTAAAGAGTCCTCTGGGGTGAGTTGGGCGTATGAATGTAACTCTGTTCTCGGCGGGTATCTATCCTTTTGGCAACCCACATCATCCTGAGCGCAGTCAGGCGCATTATTACCATTAGCATCCTTTACACACTTGCGCCAAGCATTATACCATGTGCATATTCTTATCTCTCCGTTACAGATATCACTGCCTTGAATGATAAAATTGTTGGAATCAAGTCGCACAGGTTCGCTACATAGTGCTTGGTCTGTTATTGCTTCACAAACCATTCCCCTACAGGAATAATTATATATTGTGCCGCAAGGGAACCCGGGCACTTCCAGGGCTCTCAGTTTTTCTTCAGTACACCTATTGAATATGTAGTTATGTGCTTTATAACTCTCAACCCTGCCGGTCCCAGAGGAATCACAGAACTTGCAGTTATCACGACCTAAGGCGACACATACGCCAATACCAAGCTCTTCATTCACCCAGTGCCACTGGCAATCTCCTGCACCATTCGCCCTACAATTGTTCGCTTCACAAGCTTCTTGCGACTTGTAATCATAACATTCCATAAATGGGTCACATTCATAGCATTTGGGCACTATTGTTTGTGACCTGTCCAAAAAGCAGTATTTCTTTTCACCTGTATCTGTCTGCTCACATTGTTCTCTTGCTGTAGTGAACAACCCAAAAGGATTAACACCTGAACAAGGACCTCTTGCATAGCACTCAGGGCCTGTGGTTGCCATAACGCACATCTGCTGGGCTGTACAGGCAAGTGTCAACTGGGCCATATTCTCATCGTCACAGTAATAGGCATTGTTGAAATACAAAGAGTAGGTGGAGTTAACATAACTCTCAATCTCATCATCAGGCAAGCCGAGAACATCACGGAAATACGACATAAAAGGTGGTCTGTCTATGCTCTCTACAAAGAAAAAATTAGGAGGCACACAGAACGGCGTTTCATCGTAAACACCCCAGCAGATTATGTCACCAAGCTGTATATTAACATCCTTTGAGAACTCACGCTCGCCATCTGCTAAAATGTAAACAGCAGTCACTTTATACTGGTAAAATGCACCCCACATTAACTCGTAGTCAGTATCAACCAGTCCAGGCCCAATGAAATTGTCTTGAATTAGGGTCCAGCTTCCAGATGGCAGCTGTAATCTTTCAATCCTGTAGTAGCTTGGCTTGTATTCGCAGTTAGAACCAAAGCTGAGGCGAACTGATTTCTCACCCTTAACCGGCTCTGCAATCACCCAGGGAAAGGGGTCCTCACAGGGTAAACTCTCTGGAAGGCTCGGTAATGTCAAATTGAACTGCTGGCAAAACTCGTCATTGCATAAGCCCTCCACTTCTGTTAAAGGTGTCCAGACGCCTGCTTTACATGCAGGTTGGGGTTTTACACTTGGTAGTGGGTCGCAACAACAACCCTGAGTGCAGTTAACAACCTCGACGCAGCTCGCACCTTCAAAAAAATATCTTTTGACACATTCTTCATAGCTTGGGGCCCCTTCCACCCCATAAGCAGCTGGCTCGTCAGGACAGCATTCCTCCAGACTAACAGGAGTTGCGTCACAAACAGATGTGTAGGCATTTATACAGCACCCATCAGCATGAACAACATTACCAAGAGCAACTAAAACAAAAGCCATTACAACAAACATTTTGATTTTGGTGGTGTTCATCATTTCATATCACCTAACAGGGTATATTTACTCTTTTAACAGTCGAATTTGATTCTCCGAAAGAGTCAGTAACAGTGAACTTAACATCGTACGAGCCAGTTTTATTTTCAAAGTAAATCTTCCAGTATACTATTGGTGGTCTGGAATCGTCAGGCGGCCCAGGCAGTTCCCACCTCAACGAACCAGTGAGCACATCCACTTGCAAGTTTAAATCATCCTTACCGTAACCTGACTCTTGGTTCACTATACTGAATTCATATACATACCATCCATCTTTCTTACCCAAGCATCGCAATTCTGGCTTCTCAGGCGCGTAATTGTAAAGCACAACAGGGATTGTTAAAATATCATCATAAGCTCCATTATCCAACTCATAAAACCTTATCTGTATAAAGCTTTTCATATTTGAAAACTCAGCTTCATTGTCAAACTCACAGGTTTGGTTCCAACTGCAGTTTGATGCTCTGAAACTCCAACCAAGCTCGTCATCGTCAGGGTCGTAAGCTGGTCTGTATCTGGAATTACGAAGCAAATTACGATACGCGTTAAAGATACACTCAACCTGTTCCCGACTTATCTTCTTGAAAACCCGCACAGATAGAACATCTTGGATTAACGGTGTATTAAACAAGCCGTTAAATGAGCAATGGGATACAAGGTAATCTGCCAAACCAAGCACTGCACTCATATTCCTGTAGTGAATGTAAGATATA
>CAYOTZ010000082.1:0-4121 GCA_964407035.1 uncultured Methanosarcinales archaeon
GTTTCTGCTGGAGAGCTGTGGCAGATATTGAATGGTTTGAAAGGTAGGTTTAAGGTCTGGCTGAAGTTTGAGCCCTTTATCTTACATGTTCGTTGTCGCTCTCTTGAAGCTACTATCCGAATTCTTGGCTTGGCTAGGGATAATGGGTTAAAGAAGTCAGGCATTATTGCTGCTACCAGCAGTTTTGTTGTTGAGATTGAAGGCACAGACAAGCTGGAAACAATTGTCTACCGTGACAAGCTTTTGATTACCAAGGATTATTTGGAGGAGCTGGTTAGAGAGCTGAACAAGAAGTTCAAAGCAAACAAAGCTAAGGTTAAGCGCTTTGAGCGAGCTGTTCACTCTCTCTGCTGTTAGGACTAAGATGCGCCATTTTTCTTATATAAAGGGCTCGCAAAAGTTCATAATCAGCAGATAGCAGGTTCAAGAGTATTAGGTTAGTGGGAGCTATGATTAATGGTAATGACTGTCCGTGAAAATTGAGCAACTTATAAAAACCAAGTAAAATGCTGAGTGAGGTATCGCATTGCTGTCTACCCTCTTACAGTTATAACAAATTACAGAATCGTCAAGTAAACCTTGGGGATGCTTGAAGAATTGCTATCTTTTTTGTCTCTTGTGATTAGAATAGATAAGCCTTGATGCTATTTTAGAAAAATGGTTTAAAGGAAAAAATAAAAAGTTTTATCTCAATGCCACTGTTATTATTATAATCAGTGCTATAAGGAATATAGCGCCCAGTAGCCCAATAATTATCCACTCAGTTGAGCTTATTCCAGCGAATTCACCTGGTTGAGCCACAACAGGCTGTGGTTCAAAAGGCACGGTTGTTGGTGTTATAACAGTAATTGGTGGCTGTTCTGTTGGCTGTTCTACTGTTGTCGTTGTGCAGCTTACAACTGTTAGCTCTACTGTCGCTGTGTCCTCTAACTCATCTCTATCCCTGTAAAGCTTCATAATCAGAGTGTATGTGCCAGGTTCTGTATCACCCGGTATTGTCATTGTGTGCGTTCTTGAATATGTGTTATCTGTATCAAACGGGTCAGATACAAGCTCAATGTAGTTACCTGGACCTCCTTCTGTTATGTCAATACCAAGTTCGCTGTTTGTTATCCTGTAAACAACCTCGTCTTCGTCCCGGTCTCCCAGGTTCATTATCTCCACTTCAAGCTGCGTTGTTCTCTCGCACTTTAACAGCTTTTTCGTTGCGTCAAATGTCTTGATAATGAGCTTGTGCGATTCTTTTTCCAGCTCAAGGTCCATTGAGATGTCTATCTCATGCTGGGCGCCCAGTTCGTCTTCACCTTCTATCCTTATATCGAGTTCGTAAGTATCCTCGTCCACTTTCCAGGGAATGTCAAAGGTTACACTCAGGTCATCGTATCTGTCAGCTCTTATCTTTACTTCGTCTGTTTCTTCTTCCAGATCATCACCGTCATCTATGCTGTTTATGGTTGCGTACATGACAACATTCTCAAGGTCTATGTTATCGCTCCTCCTGTAAAGGTTTTCAACTCTGGCAACAACCTCCACCTTTGCACCAGGTTCAATATCAACTGAATCTCCACCATCCACATCAACGTCATTGTCCTTGCCATTCACATAAATATCAAGGTCCTTAATCCTCATCATTACCTTTGGCTCTATCTTCAAAGGTAAGGTGGTGTTGTATTTGTCTGTGGTTATTTCTATCTCACCAATAGTGTGCAAGCCAGCATCCTCTGTTTCTGGAATGTAAACTTCTACTGTTACATAGTCAGATGCGCCAGGAGCCAAGCTGCTTGGCACACTGCTGAAGCTTACATTGTACTTATCTGCTGCTGTTGAGCTGAACTCTATGTTGTTCAGATTGAAGTCGCCATCATTCTCTATTTCGATTACCTTTGAATAGGACTTTGCCCTTACAACATCTGAAAAAACGACTTGGCTTGGCACTTTTAGATGACCGACTGGTTCTACAACATGCAGTGTTATGTTGATTGTTTTTGTGGCGCTGCCACTGCTTATTATAATTGAGCCAGTGTAATCGCCTGTTGCTGCACTGCTCGGTATAGCGATTGTTACTATCACATCTGTATCAGAATTGTAATTCACATCAAAATTGTTCTTTGAGAACGAAACAGCACTTGCAGCTATGGTATTACTCCCGCTTACCAGCTGAGATGCTGTAAGTTCCACATTTGTCAAGTTTGAATTGCCAGTGTTCGTTATAGTAACTCTGGTATCATCAGAAAATCCACTTGGTATTGTTGTCTCAATGTTCGTGGGAGAAACCTCAAAATTCGGTATGGAGTTTACTATCAGCCGCACCTCTACAGAATCAAAGGCATCTCCGTCACTTGCGTTGATTACACCAGTGTAGGTCCCTGCACGTTGGTTCGTGGGCACTGTTACATTAAAAAAAACATCTCTTACAGCTCCTTGCAGGACATTTTCCTCATTAGGAATGTTTGGCAGTTGTATGCTCGCGCTACCCATTACCAGGGTTCCTGTCGCAAAGCTTATGTTGAGCACTTCTGTGCAGTTGTTCTCAACAGTAAAGCTGAACTCTGCAATTGCTCCTGGGTCTGCTGATTGCTCTATAAAATCCTCTTGGATGTTTAGTGTTTTTGCCTGAACAGCACTAATGGCAAACAGTGCAACCAAGAGAACTACAAAAGACAGCATCCAAGTCCTGATTCTTGTCATTTAAAACACCCTCCATTATTATAATTATTTTAAAGTAGTTACAGCTAATATTTAAATGTTACGATTTTATTCAGTCAAAAACTAATAAATCTTAACTCCTGACCACAAATTAGTCTTGTTGCTTCCTGTATGATTGGAAAAGGTAATTCTACTAAGGGGCTAACCTTAACCAGACCTTTAAAAGCATTTACAACAAATCTTAATGCACTTTTTCTCTTAGTTCTTACCTTGACTTTGATGCTCCAAGCAAATATGGCTCGTATCATAATTGAGATTGGTTGTTTCTAACAAAAGCTATTTTCTAAATGAACCTGTTTGTGTAGTAGATATTAGCTAACTGGCAGCTGCACTTAGATTTTCTTAGTTTATTCCTCTTATCAATAGCGTTTCTGTTCAGCCAGAGTTTTCTGAAATCATAATCAAACTCATTAAGATGACCAAATACAATGTGCCTAACACCGCATGCCACAACCTCGCTGTTTGGCATTATCTGGCAGGAGAGCAGTCCAGCATTGCATTTCTTCTTGCTCGGCTCAAGCAGATTTTTGTAATAACCAACCCTAATCAAATTCTTCACAAAGCTAATACCCCTTTTCTTTACCAAGCTGTGTTTTGTTTTCCTAATAACCATTCTGAGAAATTCTTTTAACTTCTTCCTCTCTGGTGCTATATCATAACTTCTAGTGTTAAGCTCGAACCTCTTCTGTGCTGGCTCCAGTATGTAATCGTCTGGTTTAATCACTTTGGTTATGTAATCGTAAAGATAATAAATCTCGTTAAAATTGAACTTTGAAATAACAGTGTTGATTCCAAGAAGAAGATTCCTGTGCTTTGTCTTCAGCTTTTTTATTATTGCTATTGTCTTTTGAACCTGTTTGAAGCTTCCTGGTTTCCTTCTCAATTGGTCATGTTTTTTGCCGATGTTGTCGAGAGAGAGATTAACAATGATTTTGGTGCTTTTTGACCTTTTAAGTATGGCAGAAAGCTTTGACTTAATCACATCTGGCAATGAACCGTTCGTTGCTATGCAGATTATAGCGGGATTGTTAATGCTTGTGCTGGCAACTACAATCCTGTCAAAGTAATCAACGAGGAATGGCTCACCACCAGTAAAGGTTATCCAGAAGGGCCATTTTTTGAGCCCCTTTATAATTTTTAGCCATTCTCCAAGCCCTAATTCTCGTCTGGGCTTTTCCTTCCATATACCGCAGGTCCTGCACCTTAAATTGCACCTTTTTGTGAGCAAGAAGACGTATGAAATTGGCGTTATGTAAGGTAGTTCAAAATACTTGTAAAGCTTCAATAGGGGATAAATGGCTAATAGCTTTGCAGTTCTCATCTATACTTATATAACCTAAAACTTTATAAAAATCTACCTACTTTGTTTAATCTCTGTTAAGTGGAACTTGGTGTAGTTGATGGGGAAAACGCTT
>CAYOTZ010000083.1:0-1905 GCA_964407035.1 uncultured Methanosarcinales archaeon
TGTTCGACTTTTGCACTTGCAATGAATGAAAAACAGCCAGCCGATACCGAAAGGTTCCCGGTTCGAACTTGCAGCCCCAAGCTGCAAAGAAAATCCGGGGGCAGGGATTTTTAAATCATCTCTGCTTTTAATGGTTGAAAGCCATTGTATGAGAAAACTTTATAAATAACTTGTAAATCACTTACTCCGATGGGTGCTTTATCTTCTTAGCGAACTTGCAACAAAGGGATATATTTGGGAGATAAAGCACTATGCTAAGCCCTGGTGGTGTAGCTGGCTATCATAAAGCCCTGTCGAGGCTTTGACCCGGGTTCGAAACTTCACTGCAATGCGCTGAGCGTTGCAGAAGCAGAAATCCCGGCCAGGGCGTTTACCAAACCTTAATGGGTCGGTAGCTTAGCCTGGTAGAGCGCTTGACTTTTAATCAAGTGGTCGCGAGTTCGAAAGGACAAACAGGCAAACTGTTTGCCTTGAAAATCTCGCCCGACCCATGAACAGCCAACGCAAGATGGAAAACAAATTCAAAGTCACTGAGCATGTGCTTGTGCCGAAACACACCAAACTCACTAAACAACAGGCTGAAGCTTTTTTAAAGAAACACAACTACAAGAAAGAGCACCTGCCTTTTATACTTATAACCGACCCAGCTATCAGGCACCTAAACCCAGAAGAGGGTGATATAATTAGAATAGAGCGCAACAGCCCAACAATGGGCAAAGTCTATTTTTACAGGGTGGTTGTTCGTGCTTAGTAATGGCAGGATCCTGCTAAAAAAATACTTTGAAAAGAAGTCGCTTGTCCAGTCAGACATAGATTCTTTCAATAACTTTATAGAGTTTGAGTTACAGAAGATAATAGATGAGAACAAGGAGATTGTACCTACTATAATACCACAAAACTTAGAGGATTACAGGATAAAACTGGAAAAGGTTAAGGTAGAAAAGCCAGAGATAACAGAGGCAGACGGTTCGAGACGACCCATAATGCCTGTTGAGGCAAGGTTAAGGAAAATCACATATTCAGCGTCCATCTACTTAACTATTAGCTCTTACATAAACAGCACGCAGCGCGAGTCAATGGTCGTTCCGATAGGCAAGCTGCCAATAATGGTTCGTTCTAAGTTCTGCAATCTCCATGGCCTGAAGCGTGAAGAGCTTGTGAAAGTAGGCGAGGATCCAGAAGACCCTGGCGGATATTTCATAATAAATGGTTCTGAAAAGGTGCTTGTGAAGGTGGAGGATTTAGCCAGCAACCATTTCATGGTCGAGAAGAACACGAGCGGGCCGAGCGAGTATACAGGCAGGATATTCTCTGAAAAGGGCTCCTACAAGATTCTTCACAACATAGAGAGAATGAAGGACGGTATATTCTATATATCATTTGTTAGATTACAACGCGTTCCACTTGTTGTTGTTATAAAAGCTCTTGGAATGTTGAACGACGAGCAGATAATGAAGGCAGTGTCTAAAGAGCAGATACTGGACGAGGTTTATATTAACCTGTACGAGTTCTCTGACATCACAACTCCAGAGGATGCAATGGATTATCTTGCCAAGAAGATGGGCATTACCCAGTCGCGCCAGATTCGGTTGGAGAGAATATCTGAGATGCTGGACAGGTATCTATTGCCGCACATAGGCTCCGACGAGAAATCGAGAATGTTGAAAGCTTACAATCTGTGCAAAATGATGAAGAAATACATATATGTTGAGCGTGGCATTATTCCAGCTGATGACAAAGACCACTATATGAACAAACGCATAAAACAATCGGGTGACTTGTTGGCTGACCTTTTCAGAGTGAATCTGAAAGTGTTGATTAGCGACTTGCTTTATAATTTCCAGCGCATTGTCAAACGCGGCAAGTTCCCACAAGTTAAAGTGATAATAAGAGAGAAGCTGCTCA
>CAYOTZ010000083.1:1915-4115 GCA_964407035.1 uncultured Methanosarcinales archaeon
CATCAAGGTTGCAGAGTGCTATGGCAACAGGTGCCTGGGTTGGCGGTAGGAAAGGTATCTCACAGAGAATTCAGAGACGTAATTATCTTGACTTGTTATCGCATCTCCAGCGCGTTGTATCGCCCTTGAGCGCCACGCAAGAGAATTTCAAGGCGCGAGCACTACATCCTACTCACTTAGGCAGGTTGTGTCCTATTGAAACGCCAGAAGGCACAAATATAGGGTTAAAGAAGAACCTATCTCTGCTAGCAGATATCACAAACAGCGAGCCAGAAAAAGAGTTGTTGAAAAAGCTGAAAGAGCTTGGCTTGCAAATGATTGTTTGAAAAATGTCAGATGTATTCCTCAATGGAAGGTTTGTAGGAACTGTGAAAGACGGTAACGAGTTCTTCAACAAGCTTATAGAATCGAGGAGAAAAAACAGCATAAGCCAGAACATCAGCATCCATTATTCACAAAATTTGGATACTGTTTATATAGAAAACAGTAGTGGCAGGCTGAGACGGCCCTTGATAGTTGTCAAGGATGGGAAGCCGCTGCTGACAGAGCAGCACATTAAGCAGCTAATCAAGGGTGAACTAAGCTGGGACGAGCTGGTGGAGCAAGGTATAGTAGAGTATCTTGATGCTGGTGAAGAAGAGCATGCACTTGTTGCTTTTTTTAAGGAAGAGTTGACAAAGGAGCACACCCATCTTTCAATTCATCCGATAGATATGTTTGGCTTGATGACCTCGCTGGTGCCTTATGCCAATTTCTCTACAACCCAGAAAGTCAACACAGGTTCTAAAAACCAGAAACAAGCCCTTGGCTTTTACGCTGCCAACTACTTAGTGAGAATGGACATGGATGTCAATCTGTTGCACAACCCGCAAACACCGATAGTTCGCTCACTAACGCACGAACTTCTTGATTACGACTCTCACCCTTCTGGTCAGAATCTCGTAGTGGCTGTTATGTGTTACCATGGTTACAATATGGAAGACGCCATTATACTTAATAGCGGTTCCATACAGCGCGGAATGGGACGCTCTACTTATTACAGGCCGCTGATAGCAGAAGAGCTTCGCTATTCAGGCGGTTTGGTTGATGAGATATGTATACCAGATAAAGATGTTCGAGGCTATAAGAGTGAAGAGGACTACAGGATGCTGGAGGAAGACGGTATAATCTATCCAGAAGCAGAGGTGAAGGAGGGCGAGGTTGTTATAGGTAAGGTATCACCGCCGAGATTCCTCAGCAACCTTGGCGAGTATCAACTTGCAACCACAGCCAAACGTGAGTCGTCTGAGTATCTAAAGCATGGTGAAAAGGGCAAAGTAGACCTTGTTGTGATTACAGAGAACGAAGAGGGCAACAAACTGGTTGAAGTTAAGATAAGGGACGAGCGAATACCTGAACTTGGCGATAAGTTTACTTCAAGGCACGGGCAGAAAGGTGTTGTTGGATTGCTCGTGCCTGAATCAGACATGCCATTTACTGCCAGTGGTATCATACCAGACCTTATATTCTCGCCTATGGGTATACCAAGTAGGATGACTGTTTCGCACCTGATAGAGATAGTTGCTGGTAAGACAGGAGCACTTGCTGGTAGGTATATAGATGGGACTGTTTTTGACGCAGAAGACCAGCTGGATATAAGACAGGAACTGAAACGACTCGGTTTCAGAGAGAATGGGACAGAGACAATGTACGACGGCGTGACCGGCAGGCAGTACCATGTAAAGATATACATAGGTGATATGTACTATCTGAAACTGAAGCACATGGTAGCTAACAAGATACATGCAAGGGCACGCGGGCCTATACAACTGCTCACCAGACAGCCAACAGAAGGCAGAGCAAAAGGTGGTGGCTTGAGATTGGGTGAGATGGAAAAGGACACATTTATAGCTCATGGCGCATCTCTGTTGCTTAAAGAGAGGTTTGACTCTGACAAGACAGTTGTGCCTGTGTGCGAGAAGTGTGGTCTTGTGGCAGTTTACGATGCCTACAAGAACAGGAGGTACTGCCCTGTTTGCGGTGACGAGGGCAAGGTTGAATTCGTTGAGATGTCTTACGCTTTCAAGCTGCTACTTGACGAGCTGAAATCACTATGCATATATCCGCAACTCGTCTTAAAAGATAAGTACTGAGGAGGTAAAATGTTTAACCCAAACATGCCAATATACAAGAAAGTTGATAAGATTATTTTCAAGACCCT
>CAYOTZ010000084.1:0-4094 GCA_964407035.1 uncultured Methanosarcinales archaeon
ACTCATTAGCACCTCGCAGAGGTATTACCAGTGACTCAGGAGTAACAGACAGGGTTGTCAACCAGTTGCTGACAGAGATGGATGGTTTGATAGAGTTACAGGAAGTGGTTGTTATAGCTGCAACCAACAGACCAGACCGCATTGACACAGCGCTTCTAAGGCCAGGGAGGTTTGATAGGGTAATACTTTGCCCTGTGCCGGATAAGGAATCAAGATTGGAGATACTCAAAATACACACAAAGAAAATGCCGCTGAAAGGGGTAAAGTTAAAAGAGATTGCCGAAAAAACAGAGGGTTATGTGGGCTCTGACATAGAGGCGCTATGTAGAGAAGCTGGGATACTGGCACTTAGAGAAAATATCAATGCGAAGTTTGTCACACAAAAACATTTTGAAATGGCTTTTAAGGTTGTTCCACCATCTGTAACAAGGGACATCGAGCAGGCATATGAAAAGCTAAGAAATGAGTTCAAGAAAACAAGAGCAAAGGAGATGAAAGAAGAAAAACCAACCTATTGGGGATAAAGATGGGATTATTCTCGACAAGAAAAGACCCTGAAGTGATCATAAAGGAAGGGCTGAGACACATTAGAGACCTATACGCAGAAATCCTCAACATTGAAAGAAAAGTATCTGAAGATATCTCAGTATTCTTTAACTACGAGGGTAGAGAAGCAAGGTTACAGCGTGATATTGATTATTTAGAGAAGATGCCAAGGGCAGAAAGGATTAGACGAGCCAGAGAGATAATGGAAAGAGAACACAGGATACTCTACCAGGAAAAGAAAATGCTGGATGACATTCGTTCACGATTGCACAGTGTGGCAAGAAAAGTGCACTCACAAATCAAGGAAATAGAGAAAATAGAGTCACAGCTTTAAACACAAAATTATGTTAAATTTGCGGTTAAAAGAAACTTCCTTAAGGAAGTTTAGCTAAGCGAAAGCACAACAAATAAAGCTCTATTCGTTGCTTCTGATTGAAAAAGAAAGCGCAAGATACTGCAACGATTTTGCAAAGAAAAAACCAAAGGGATTGTAAAAAGATTGAATACAAGAAAACTATTTTTATTTGTTTAAGGTTTTTAAGGTTAAAGGTTTACTTTCCAAACTTAATTGTCCTGCGTGTTGAGAAAACTGTCAATGTAAAACAAGCAATCTTTTTCTTTTATCAGTTTCAGGAATATAAGGCAATAAATTTTTTGTTCTCCAGTTTCAGAATAATTATATGCAACACACTCTGGTGTAATTGGTTGTCTTAGGATAAGTTATTTTATTTGTTCAAAAGTGTTTTCTTCACCATAAATTAATCTCCCTGTAAATAAAGGATCAGTAACACTAATATCAAATGTTTTATAGTATGATAGAACTCCTGCTTGCTCAATTTACAAATATCAAGCCGACCGTTAAAATAATTTTGAGAATTGTTAGTTGAAACAATAATCAATATCACTTTATTTTTTTTAGAACTGTAAAGAACAACAAAATCAATGTTATTAAAAGCAGGGCCATACAATCTCCTAACAATCTCTAATACTTTATTATCATCATAAAACTTAGGAAAGTCAAACTGGGCAATAGGACCAAATTTTGAAAATCTTGATTCGGCATCCAAGAGATTTTTAAATAAATATAAACTCGTTTGGTAACCTATCCTTTTTTAACTCCCAAATTTTTCAGCCCTTCAACTAATATTCATTACCAATTTTGTGTTGATTTTTTTTGAAAGATTTTCAAAATAGTTCTATCGTTTATAAAAAATAAAAAACAACGCAGTAGTTTTCAATACAATTTTTTGCTAAAAAAATTCGAAGAGTAAAAAATTCGAGTTCAATTATCTCAAAGAGTGTTCTAGTCCATTATAAAAAGCTACTTATTATTAAACCAAACACAGAAACATTTTTATATTCAATTTACAGCAACCAATATAATGCCAAAAAGAGTGTGCCTCGAGCTAAGTGACAAACTATATAAAAAGCTATCAGACAAGGCAAAACGCGATTTTCTCACAATACAAGCCACAATGCTGAATATTCTCGCTTCTCATTTCAAGAAAACAACCAAACAAAGCTCGGAATTTGAGGAGGCGTTTACAACATGAACGAGATATTGCTCGCTACAATAATGGGTGGTTTGGGTGGCTTAACCAGAAGTGTTCTCGGCTTGTTGAAAGCAATGGCTAAAAAGAAGAAAATAATCTGGGAATACTGGGGTATCACTATTGTTATTGCTGTTATTATCGGAATTTTCACAGGCGTTGTGTTCTCATTCGATTTCAGGTTAGCACTCTTGGCTGGATATGCTGGCACTGACATACTTGAAGGTGTCTACAAAGCATTCTCTGTTTCCAAGTTTTATGTTCCGAGGCAGTGAGAATGGATATACTATTGCCACTCACAGCTGTATTGGTAACCGCAATAACTCTCGCCTTGATATGTGCTAAACTGAGAATACCAAGCGTCATTGGTTATATTATGGCTGGTTTTCTTCTTAACATCCCAGTTTTTAAGAGTTTCATTGTTGCACATAACGGTATCGCTCAAATCAACTTTCTTGGAGAGTTAGGTATAATTTTCCTGCTTTTTATTACAGGGCTTGAGATTAATCTCTTTAAGCTAAGGGCATCAAAAAAAGAGGAAACACTCATAGCTCTGTTCTCTACAATATTCTCCTTCTTTTTGGGGTTCTTGTTAATGAAACTTCTTGGCTTTAATAACATAACTGCATTTATTGTTGGTGCAACAATGTCTGTCACAGCAGAAGGAACTAACGCAGCTGTTCTAATGGAGCTAAACAAGCTGAAGACAAAGATAGGCACAATAATCTTAGGCAGTGGTATATTAGATGACTTTTTTGAAGTGTTCTTCTTCAGTATCCTTATTGGTATGGTGCATATAAGTATTGGCTCTGCTGAGGCAATGCGAGAGCTTCAGCTTCTACCTGTGAAAATAGGACTCTTTATAGTGTTAATAGCTGTAATAGCCAAAATAGTGCTCCCCTTTATGATAAAGTTCACAAAAAAAGAACACACAAATCTATCCACACTCAGCTTTGTTATTATCTTCTTTTTCCTTATCGCTTCATTGTCCAGCTTCTTTGGCTTGGGCCCGGTTATAGGTGCTTTTATAGCAGGAGTTATAGTGCAAAGAATGTTGAACGACAAAACAAAGAGAAAGAAAATAATAAAAGAGATGAATGATTTCAGCTATGCTTTTATAATACCTTTTTTCTTTGTGAAAATAGGGTTAAATCTGAACCTCAATGTGCTTTTCAATAACTTCCCATTCTTCCTACTCATTTTAATAGTCGGAGTGATTGGCAAACTATTTGGCACGCTGCTTGTAAAGCCATTTACAAAACTCAGCGTTCTGCAGCTATATGTAATCGGTTGGGGAATGAACTCTAGAGGAGCTATGGAGCTCGTCATAGCAGAATTGGCAAGAGCAAACGGGCTTATCTCTACAGAAATTTATTCTGTGTTAGTGCTAATGGCAATTATTACAACATTTATGTTCCCATTTGTTATTAAATACTATGTGAAACGTTATCCAAGAATTACAGAGGACTCGCCTGAAGGAGCTTCTCCTGATAAGAAGCTGCTACCAGCTGTATAGCCATATCTATTGCTCTAGCTTCTAATATAGCTTCTCTGACACCTGAAGAGAAAGCTGCACCAAGACCAGTTTCAGCTATTATCAAAAGCAGATAAGCAATCGTAGTGCTTGCACCAATGTCAAGTGCATTAGGATCAAGCTTGGAAATAAGAGCAAAACCAGCTGAGAACATTGCAGCGCCTATTAACGAACCACCAATCAAATTTCCAATCAAGAGGTAGTCCAAACCCTTTTTCAAGGATTTGGCAGAGGGGAGCAATTCGTAGAGAGGTTCAAGCTTTTCGTTGTGAACTCTCGCTCCTTTCATTTTTGGCACAAAAACACCAATTTGTAAGCCGCCGATAGCTTCTCCCAGTTGGGAAGTAAAGCTCTCTAAACTCATTAACTCATTATCAAGAACTTTTTGAAGTAAAGAATTAGAGTTGTAAGCTTTCAGTTTTTGTTCTAACTCTGAAACTAACTCCTTTAGGCGCTCAGGAGCC
>CAYOTZ010000085.1:0-4085 GCA_964407035.1 uncultured Methanosarcinales archaeon
AGCAATGGCGATTGCAGGCGTCTTGAGAATATAATGCAGAGTTGTGCTGTTCTCTCCAAGCACATAACAAAAGAAAAAGTGTTTTCTATTGCTTCTATTCCACAACCCAAAGAGCTTCAGCGAGTGCTAAAACTAGCTGTTGCTGGTGATTTTATTAATGCAAGGGATAGTTTGCAACGCCTAATGCTTCAATATGGCTTGTCTGGTTTGGACATTATTTCACAGATACAGAGAGAAATCTGGAACTTGGATATAATCACAGAGGCGAAATTGGAGCTTATACACAGCTGCGGTGAGATAGAGTTTAGAATGGTTGAGGGTTCTGACGAGTTTCTCCAGTTAGAAGCCCTACTCAGCAAGTTTGCACTTTACAGAAAAAAATAAGAAAACTTTACTCTCCTGCATGTAGTATCTTTATATCTTTTGTTATGGCCTGCTCGTATCTGTATTCCATGCTAATGTAAACAGGTTTTTCATAATCGTAATTCACATCTGCTGGCTGGTCACAACTCACTATTGCTTGGCCATTTCTCAGTGTTGCGTAACCTTCTGAAGAACTTGGACCTTCTCTCAAGCCCCTGCAAATTAGTCCCTCTTCACCTGTTTCTACTATTACATAAACTTTATTCTTATCTTCATAGGCAGCATTCTTGCAATCGCTGAGATCCTTCTTGTATACCTCACCGCTACCCATCTTCATCATCTTAAATGTGAAGCCAATCTTGTCTGTCCCTTTTACATATTCACTGAATTCAGACACTTGGATTGGGTGGGCTGAATTGTAAACTTGCTTTGTGCCTTCCACTTCACACTGACCTGTCTCTGTATTCCTTAAATTCTTTCTGTAGCAGAGTTTTGCCATAGCAGTGCCTCCGTAGAGATAGCAAGCCTTGGCTATTATGGGTAGTGTTAGCATTCCATACACAGAATCTCTATGGTTTAACTCAGAAAAATCTATAAATTCCTCTCCCCCTGGTATAATGTTGCCTGTTGAGTCCTTTGACTGACCCTTTAGCTCCACATCAAGTTTCTTTGTAAAATCGCTCTCTGTTTTTCCAAACTCTTCTGCTTTTATACCACTTATTGTTATCATAAGCTCGTTTGTTGGTATAGTATACTCGCCTACATTCTTTATATTTATTGAAATATCAAAAGGATCATTGCCGCCGTCAAAAACCTTCTCGGGCGGTGCATTCTCCATAAAACTCAAAACAAGAGCTGTGGTCCCACCTATGAAAGGCGACTCAGTGAGTTGATTACTATCTGATTTCTGATTACACCCGTAGCCCAGCAACACACTCAAAAGAGCTAAAATTACGATAATCCTTTTCATTTTGTTACCTCCTTGTTAAGATTAATATTTCTTCTGGAATATAATATTTAAAATTTTCTATTTTGCTAACCTGTTTATCCATTGTAAAAACTCGTTGTGCTTGCTGGTGAGATAACTCACAATTATTATCTCAAGATAACTTAGCCAGGTTTGCCAGTCAGTGAGTAGTAAAGTATAACTCTTAATAAAGAGGGGCACTGCTACTGTGAGATCAAGGAAAAAGAATATTAAAGCAAATCCTAAGCCAACAACAATAGCTTTCTCTGGCTTGTTGCTGGTAAGGGGCTTAGCCAACAAATAAGTTAATAAGCCAAGAACAACAAAAAACAACAAGTCCTGGAGCCACAATATGCTGTAAAGCCAAGGTATGATACTGAGTATGGCTATTGCAGTGAACATCAAACACCAGAGCAATCCTCCTATCACAACGCACTGCTTGATTTCCATTTTAACCTCTTTTTAAAAATTATATTTGTATTGTAATATATAAATTTTGCTAAACAAAACAAACCATAAACTTTTTATATACTGTTCTTTTCCCACAAGTGTCTCTATGAGCTAAGGAGGATTAATATGGCTAATGCTCATTATATAGAACCAGAGAAGTTGATAAAAAGGGTAGCTGAAGAGCTAAAGAAAATTGAAACCTTGAAAATGCCTGATTGGGCGAAGTTTGTGAAGACAGGACCTTCAAGAGAGCGTGTGCCTATGGATGAGGACTGGTGGTATACAAGGTCTGCTTCTATTTTTAGAACAGTGTACCTGCGTGGCCCCATTGGAGTCAACAAATTGAGACAAAAATACGGCAGCAAAAAGAACAGAGGCCATAAACCAGAGAGATTTTACAAGGCATCCGGCAAAATCATAAGGGTTATACTTAGACAGCTTGAAACAGCTGGCTTTGTAAAGCAAGCAGAGATAGGAGTTCATAAAGGTAGGATAGTTACAAATGAAGGTCGCTCCTTTTTGGACAAGACAGCAACGACGCTACTCAAAGCTGATAAGCCAAAGAGAGAAGTAAAAAAGGAAAAAGGAGAGAATGGCAAGAGTAAAAAAACTAAACAAGAAACTAAGGTTAGCAAGCAAGAATAGGCAGACGAGATGGGCCCCTTTTTGGACTGTGCCCAAGATATTTGGTTTAGGCAGAAGAATCCATCCAGGTAGACATACAACAGTGAAGCGAAGCTGGCGAAGGACAAAGATTAAGGCGTGAAAATGGCAGAGAAAGAGAAGAAACAGCAGATTGAAAGATTGTACAACATTCCTCTGAGAAAGGAGTTCTTGAAAGTTCCGAGATACAGAAGGGCTGAAAAGGCTGTGTTTGCTATTAGGGCTTTCATTTCAAAGCATATGAAGGCAGATATTGTGAAGATAGGCGAGCAACTGAACGAGCTAATATGGCAGAATGGTATAAGAAACCCGCCTTCAAAAGTGGCTGTTAAGGCTGTGAAGCGAGAAGATAGCGTGGTGGAGGTTGAGCTGGCTACTCTGAAAGAAAAGAGAAAGAAGGAAGTGAAGGTTAAGGAGAAACTGATAGCTAAAGAAAAAGAAGCTGGTGTTGAAGAAAAAGTGGAAAAAACCGAGAAGAAGGAACAGGAAGCCGAGGAAAAGAAACAGGAAAAAACAGCGAAAAAAGAGGAGAAAAAGGTTTAAAAGCTTTGGTTCACTATTTCTAAATATGGGCTTTTTTCCTTATGATGAACTGGACCGCGGGATTCTTAACAAGAGACCAAGTGAACCAACAGGCGGTATTGCACCAGAGCAGCGACCAACTGAGCTTATCTTGGATTACGGGATAATCAATCTGGACAAGCCAGCCGGGCCAACCTCTCACCAAGCAACTGCCTATGTGAAGCAGCTACTCGAGCTTCCCAAATGCGGGCACTCAGGCACTTTAGACCCCAAAGTTACAGGCGTTCTGCCAGTGGCTTTGAACAAGGCGTCAAGGATAGTTCAGGCATTGTTGCCTGCTGGCAAGGAGTATGTTGGTATAATGCATCTGCATAAGCCAGTGAGCAAGGACACTTTGATGAGGGTCATTGAGAAGTTTAAAGGAGAAATAAGACAGCTTCCACCTGTGAAGAGTGCTGTGAAGAGAAGAGTGAGAAAACGCAAGATTTACTATTTGGACATTCTGGATATTCAAGAGAAGGATGTGCTGTTCAGAGTGGGCTGCCAAGCAGGCACTTACATAAGAAAACTGTGCCATGACATTGGCAGGGAGTTAAATGTTGGTGCACATATGCAAGAACTAAGGCGTACTCGTGTGGCTAACTTCAAGGAGGATACAGCTGTTACTTTACAGGATGTTGCAGATGCTTACTACTATTACAAAAAAGAAGGGAATGAGAGGTTCCTCAGAAAGATAATAGTGCCTGTGGAAAAGGCAGTGGGACATCTGCCAAAGGTCTGGGTGCTCGATTCTGCTATCCCCTCTTTGATGCACGGCCAGGACTTAGCAGTACCTGGAATATCCAAGTTAGAGGCGTGCGTTGATAAATCTGCTTTGGTAGCTGTTATGAGCTTGATGAATGAGTTAATAGCACTCGGTCAAGCTCTCATGTCAAGTGATGAAATTATTAAAGCGCAGAAAGGGATTGCTGTTAACATACACAAGGTTTTTATTCACCACGCAAGAGTAAGATATATAAAATAGGTAATTTTACATTTAGATACAAGTGCTGGGATATTATTCTTGATGATAAGGTAAAGTATCCTGAATATATGAAATAAGAGAAATATGAAATAAATA